>DATKDD010000362.1:0-9655 GCA_035512875.1 Gemmatimonadaceae bacterium
CCGCCCGCGTGGGCGGCTGTTCGGTCCTCTGGAGCACGGAGCCAATGCCTGATTTTGGAAGCTGGGGGTCACAATGGTGGCAGCCCATCCTTTTCCTCGTCGTAGCCGGCCACGTCACGAACGTCTGTGTGACCCTGTTTCTTCACCGCGCCCAGACGCACCGGGGCGTCCGGTTCAGCAGGCTCGTCGAGATTCCAATGCGTGCCTGGCTGTGGCTGTCGACGGCGATCGTCACCAAGGAATGGGTGGCCTGCCATAGGAAGCATCACGCGTTTGCCGATCGGGAGGGCGACCCGCATTCGCCGCTCCTCGAAGGGTTGCGCAACATCATGCTCAAGGGCGCGTTCTACTACCGCAAGACGGTTCGACAGCCGGCCGTGCTGGAGAAGTACGGCAAGGGCACCCCTAACGACTGGCTCGAGCGCTATGTTTTTGGACCGCGGCATACGTGGGGCATCGTCGTCATGCTCGGGATCGACATCTATCTCTTCGGTTTCTTCGTCGGCCCGCTCGTGTGGGGCGGGCAAATGCTGTGGATTCCATTCTGGGCCGCCGGAGTCATCAACGGCGTTGGGCACGCGCTTGGCTACCGAAATTTCAATGTGAAGGATGAGAGCCGGAACATCTTGCCGATCGCCATCTGGCTCGGCGGCGAGGAGCTTCACAACAATCACCACGCCGATCCGCACTCTGCGCGGTTCGCCGCAAAGTGGTACGAGTTCGACATCGGCTGGGTCTACATTCAGGTGCTGCAGTTCTTCGGGCTGGCGGAAGTGAAGTATGCGCGGGTGTGAGCTCGGGGACGCGAGGCACCACCGGGCGGGATCCAATGACTGATATTGCGTGCACGCGTTGCGGGCAGACCCGCGCCGGTTTCGAGGCCGCGCCTTTTCCAGGGGCCATTGGCTCGCGAGTCCAGGGTGAGCTCTGCACCGTCTGCTGGGGCGATTGGCTGAAGCAGCAGACCATGCTGATCAATCACTACGGCCTCAACCTGATGGATCCGCAGGCGCGATCGTTCCTGCTGCGCAACATGGAGGCGTTCCTGTTCAAGGACGGGAAGCAGGAAGAGGTCGATACGACCAAACAGGGCACCATTAACTGGTAAGGCATCGTCGCCCCGCGGATCGTTGTACGACGAGGCGCCGCTATCAAGGGCGCCTCGTGTTCATACAATTCCATCGCTCGCACCGTGCGTTTCATCCTGCTCGCTGCCGCGGTCGTCTCCGCGGCGTGCGCCTCTGCTCCGGGCATTGAGCCTCCTGCCTCGCCGACGACGTGGACCGAATCGGCCCTTGCGGCCATGTCGTTGCGCGACAAGGCGGCGCAAATGGTTTGGCCGACGGTATGGGGCGACTTCGCGGCGTCGGACGGAGCCCAGTGGCAGCAGCTCGAGCGCTGGATCCGGGAGCATAACGTCGGCGGGTTCACCATGTCCGTCGGATCGCCGCTGGAAATAGCGGCCAAGCTCAATGCCATGCAGGGGATGAGCCGGGTGCCCCTCCTCATTGGCGCTGACCTGGAGTTCGGCGCGGGAATGCGGGCCCGCGGCGGCCACTTTTTTCCTGGCGGCCATGATCTCGGTGGGGCCGTGGTCTTTCCGCCGCAGATGGCGCTCGGGGCGACTCGCGACACCGGACTTGCCTATCGACAGGGAGAGATCACCGCGATCGAAGGGCGCGCGCTCGGAATACACATTGCCTATGCGCCCGTGCTCGATGTGAACAACAACGACGCGAACCCGGTGATCAATACGCGCTCGTACGGCGCGGATCCCGGCTTGGTCGCCGCGATGGGGGCCGCATTCGTGAATGGCGTGCAGGAGCACGGGATGATCGCCACCGGCAAGCATTTTCCGGGTCACGGCGACACCGGCGTCAATTCGCATCTCGCGCTTCCGGTGGTGGACGCCTCGCGCGCGCGACTCGATTCCGTGGAGCTGGTACCCTTTCGGCGCGCGGTGGAAGCTGATGTCGGGGCGATGATGTCGTTCCACGGCGCGATGCCGGCGCTCGATTCCAGCAACGACCCCGGTACGCTGAGCTCACGAGTGCTCACCGACCTTCTTCGCGGCGAGCTGGGCTTCGAGTCCATGATCATCTCCGATGCGATGGACATGCGCGGGGTGCTCGATCGATATGGTGCCGTGGAAGCGGCGGTGCGCGCGGTCGCGGCGGGAGCTGACGTACTTATTCAGCCACTCGATGTGGGGGAAACCATCGAGGCGGTAGTTTCCGGCGTTACGAGCGGCCGCTATTCCGAGCGCCGGCTGGACGCGAGCGTGCGCCGGATTCTGCGAATGAAGGAGCGTCTCGGTTTGAATCGCGGCGCAATCGTGCCGCTGGATAGCGTCAGGGCCCGGGTCGGGCGGGCCTCTCATTATGAGGCGGCGCAAGAGGTGGCGGAACGATCGATCACGCTGGTGCGTGATTCGGCAGCGGTCGTACCGCTCGACTCCTCGGCGAACGTGCTCGCGGTGACCTTCGCGCGCCGCACGGACTTCGTTGCCGGTCGCGTCTTCGATGCGGAGTTGCGAAGGACCATTCCTCGCCTGCGCAGCGAATTCATCGATGCGGACGATCCGGACGTTCGGCTAGAATCGGTATTGGCCATGACGCGCTCAGTGGATGTCGTCGTCATCAGCTCGTACGTATCGCACGCCTGGAATGCCACCACCGTCCAAGCGCCACGCGCGTTCGCTGATCTCGTCGTCCGGTCCGCGAGCGGGGGTGCGAAAGTGATCGCGGTGGCTATGGGGAATCCGTACCTGCTGCAACAGATTCCCGACGTACAGGTCTACGTGGTGGCATGGGGCGGGTTTCCGGTGTCCCAGCGGGCAGCGGCGCGAGCACTCGCCGGTCGCGCGGCAATAACAGGTCGGCTTCCGATTCCGATTCCGCCCTTCGCCCCGTTCGGTGCCGGCCTGGTCCGCCCGGTGCCTGCAAGCAACGAAAACTGAGCCTTCACGGCGTGCATCCTGCATGGAAATGCGCCTCGAGGTGCGCGCATTTTGCGGGCGCTTACCGGACTCAGCGAGTCGTAATCAACTTCGTGACTAATACGCGTACGTCGCGCGCCACTGGCGCACGCCGGTCATCGGCGCGCCGAGTTCCGTTGACGCTCGACCTCGTACTGCTTGCGTTCGAAAATGGGCGGTTGCAAGCGCTCACGATAAGCGAGCCCGAATCGCGGGGACGTCGCGTTCTTCCGTGGCTGCCGTATGACGGCGCGGAACCGATCGATACCGCGATTCGTCAGGCGGCGCACGATGTACTCGGCGCCGTGCCCACCTGGCTCGAGCAAGGTGGCGTATACGACGGCCGAAAGCGGCACCCCGTGGAGGGCAGCGTGTCGCTGGCATTCGTGGGACTGGTTTGCGACATCGGCAATGCGCGGTCGGCGAGTCAGGCCTGGACAGAAATGGACGCAATGGGCGCGTTGCCTCCGCGCCAGCGGGCCATGGTCGAGGACGCGCTCGTCATGCTCCGCGACCGAATCGACTTCGATCCTCTTGCGTTCCGGCTGCTTCCCAGCGCGTTCACGTTGAGCGAGCTCCAGCAGGTCTACGAGCGGATTCTCGGCCACTCGTTACACAAGGCGAGTTTTCGCCGGGCGCTGCAGGCGGCGCGGCTGGTGCAGCCGCTCAACGAGTTCCGTACGGAGGGGCGCGGCCGTCCGGCGCAGCTCTATCGCTACTCTCCCCGGCACCGTACGTCAGCCGTACGGAGTGCCCGGTTCGACCTGCTCGGGGGTGCCTGACCCGCGTCACTCGCCGCCGGCAAGCCGTTTGATGGCGCGCATTGTGTTAGGCTTTCGCATCCCCGCCCGCCATAGATCGCCGACCTCGGCGTAGCGCGCCGGCACCGTCTCGACGGTGTACACGGCGGGATCGAGCCCCGGCGACACCTCATCCCAATCCAGCGGCGTGGCGACCGTTGCTCCCACGCGCGCACGTACGGAATACACGCTGGCGATGCTCTTGCCCCGCATGTTCTGCAGGTAGTCCACGTATATCGCATCGTCGGCTCGCCGCTTGACCGCCCGTTCTACCGTCGCCAGGCGTGGATAGGCCTCGGCGACGCGCGTGGCAACGATCTGTGCTAGCACGAGCGCCGCGTCGTACGTTAGGCCACGGGGCAGCGGCAGTGCAACGTGCATTCCGCGAGAGCCGGACGTGCGCGGCACACCGCGCAGCCCGAGCGACTCGAGCTCCTCGCGGACCGCGAGGGCTACCTCGACGACGCGACCGAACGATGCGCGCGGCCCCGGATCGAGATCGAGGAACGCGTAGTCGGGCTCGTCCAGCGAATCGATGCGGGAATGCCATGGGTCCATCGAGATCACGCCGAACTGCACCAGCGCCAGCACCGTTCCGATTCCGCCGCCTATCACACGCGGCTGCAAACCGCTTTCGGTCGACACGTCGGCAATGCGCATGATGTCGGGCGCGCCGCTCGGCGGGCGGTGCTGAAAGAACGTCTCACCGTTCATCCCGTCTGGCATGCGCTTGAGCACCAGCGGCCGATCGGTAATCGCCGGCAGCAGCCCATCCGCCATCTGCACGTAGTATCGCATGACGGCACCCTTCGTCACATCCGGACCGGTGAAGTACTTCTTGCCGAGGCTGGTGACCTTGAGCGTAGCGCCGTCAGGCAGGTCAATCGTACCGGATCCGGTGTCGGCCTCGATACGTTCCAGCTGGTTGAGAACGCGGGAATTGCGCGACGCGGGACGTGCGACGCGCGACGCGGGCGTGGGGCGCGGCCCTGCCTTGCGAGGCTTTCCTTCTGGTTTGTCACCTGCGGCCGATGTGGCGCCTCGCGCGCGTCGCCCTCCCCGCGTCGCGCGTCGCGCATCCCGCGTCGCGCCTTCGCGCACCTGGCGGTGCTCGACCTTTATCTTGAGCCAGTCGCGCGAGCGCACCCCCGGCCGGTATGGCGCGTCGATGCGCTTGGCGATGATGCCTTCCCAACCCGATGCTCGGGCGTGGTCGAGCATTCGTGCGCCGTCACCGCCATCGGTCTCACCCAGCCGCAGACGCTCCTTGTCGACTCCGCGGCCGGCGAATACGCGCTCCAGCCGCGCGCGCCTTGCCGACCACGGCTCGCCTAGCAATCCGCGGTCCCCCTCGAGGAGTAGATCGAAGGCGATGCAGGCGACCGGCGTATCGCGTACGTGCGATTCGATGGCGATGCTGTTCGTCACGTGCATCCGCGACTGCAAGGCTTGAAAGCGCGCAACCTCGCCGTCGTGCACCGCTACGATCTCCCCATCAAGGACAAGTGGTTTCTTGCGCGTCTTCGCCAGCCGCTGTACGGCCGCGACGATCTCCGGAAACTGTGCCGCCTTGTCGTTGCCGTTGCGCGTCAGAAGGGCGACGCTGTCCAGCGTTGCCAGCGCGATGACGCGGATGCCATCGTACTTCGGCTCGAACGTCCAGCCCGGGCCGTCGGGAATGGCGTCGGCAAGCGTCGCCAGCATGGGGGAGGAGGCTTCGAGGGATGTGCGACGCGCGACGCGCGAAGCGGGAGTCGTCGGGGGTTGGGTCCCATCGCCTGGACCACTCTTCCCATTCTTTCCTCTTCCCCGCGTCGCTCGTCCCGCGTCGCTCGTCCCTTCGCGGTTCGACTCCCAGACATTGCTCTCGTCAGCGCCAATCTCCTCCATCGTGCGGCCGGTGGCCACTGAAGTGGGAGTCTCGGCCACAATGTCGAAGTCGGAGTTTGCGTGCTCGTCACGGTGCTTGATGAACAACCACTGCGGCTTGCCCGGCCGCTTCATCCTGACGAGTACCCAGGAGCCCTGCAGGCGCGCTCCGTCGAATACGATCTTCAGGTCACCTTTTTCGTATCCCGCGCGCACCACGGCTTCGGGGTCGCGGCCATCCGCGTGCTCAGGTCCGTACGTGCCCACATCCCAGAGCATCACGGTGCCACCGCCGTACTGCCCCTGTGGGATCGTACCTTCAAAGGCGTTGTACTCGATAGGATGATCCTCGACTTCCATTGCCAGGCGCTTGACTGACGGATCGAGGCTCGGACCCTTGGGCACGGCCCAGCTCTTCATGACCCCGCCCAATTCGAGGCGCAGATCGAAGTGGAGTTGGCTGGCGGCGTGCTTCTGAATGACGTAGCGGAGCCGGTGAGGTGCTCGGGCAGCAACATGCCCGGCCGGCTCCGGCGTCGCCATGAAATCCCGCTTGCGCCGGTACTCGGTAAGTGCATCGCCCTTCTCGCGTCGCGCCATCGATATCTCGTCAGGCGTTTTCGAGGGTGCCGCCATGCTGCGAGCATCCAGGCCAGGGTTGGATGACCGTCGGCCCGCGCGCACGGTTGCCCGGATCGCGACGGACGCAGGGGCAAGAGCGGTGCCGAATCGCGCGGCTGGGAGAAGCGAGCAGCGTCTGGCGCAGGGACTTCGTTTCGCGAAGTCCGTCGAGAAAAAAGCGCCCCGGCATTGCTGCCAGGGCGCTGAAGCCGCGCGTGTCCAGGATCAGATTTTCACCACGTCAGCCGCTTGTGGCCCCTTTTGACCTTCCACGATCTCGAACTCCACCTGATCGCCTTCAGCGAGTGACTTGAAGCCGGTACCCCGAATGGCGCTGTAGTGGAGGAATACGTCTGGTCCACCCTCGTGCGAGAGAAAGCCGTAGCCCTTCGCGTCGTTGAACCACTTTACGGTACCGGTAAGACGTGCCATGTCCAATTCCTTCCCTGGCGACAGGGGACAAGCGTTTGAAGCCTGACCTCGCGGCGCGACCCTGAAGCAGCTCGGGTACGCCACGCGATCGTTGAACGTGGCATTCATTCAAATCATCGATCCAACAGTTTACAAGACCGTACAGCTGCGGAGGGAACAGATGACGACGGGCGGGGATTTCTCCCCGCCCGCGTCGTCATTCCAATGGTTGTTTCGAGTTGGCTATGCGGCGCCCGCTATGTAACGTGCGATACGCCCGCAATTCGCGCACTGAAGCGTGACGTGCGATCGCGGTGGCGGCGGGACCAGGCGCGGATCTCGCTCAATGTGTCCCGCACAGGTTGGGCAACTAAGCGGCTCGCCCGCTCGATCGCTGGAGATTAGCTGCAATGCTTGCGCGGGATTGTACGTGGCCGGACGAGGCTTTCGCATAGGACCTCCAGAGTTTCCAGCCGTTCGCCCCCCCCAGGGGGAACGGGTGCGCGCAAAATGCGCGGACCGCAGAACGAGGCGCGCGCTTCGTCCGCGGCGCCCAGCGGTAGTCGCGGCGATACTCGTCGCGTCCCTGGGCTTATTGTCGAGCAGCTGCGTGCCTGTTTCGGCTGTGCCGCCGGTGCCGCTCACCATTCCTGATCGAGTAGGCCAGACCGATAATGGCGCTCTGCTGGCGCTACAACTGGCACCGCTATTGTACCTGCAAAGGGACGAAAGGTTTCGCTTGGAACGCGTTGTTGCTGTACTGCACCCGGAACGGCCCATTATCGCCTATCACCTGCTATGGCAGGACGACGCACACGGAGCGTGGGCGCCGTTCACCCGTCCCACCGATCAGGAAATTCTGTGGGTCGGATACGATTCGACTGCGGCTCCCACCGACCTCTGGACCTATTGGCACGGCACCATTCTCCGCGCGGATTGGCGTGGAAAAGGCCAAGTCGCCGCTGACGTGCAGTGGGGAAAGCACGGCACGATGCCGCGGCACGTCAACGAAGCGGATCTGCCTGCGTTTCAAGCACTTACCGCATTCTATATGTTCACGTGGATGCTGCCCGACCTCTGGTTGGGGCACCTTGTGAGCGATGGTCCACGGTGCTTTTGCTTCGGGCCGACTCGCTATCGCCAGTTCACCCGGCCTGTAACGCTGGGCAAGCGACTGGATGCCGTAGTGCGTACGGCGAACCCCGACGGAGCGTTGTCTGCAATTTTCGGGGACGACTACTCCCGCAAGCCGAATTGGCCGTAGGGAGCTACCTGCCGGCCTCTCACTCCCAGCCGTAGAGCGGCGCCAGACGCTGCGGCGATCCGACCTGGCGAGCCGGCCCATATCGCCAAAACAGGGCGCCGACGTGAAACGCCTCGTCGTTGCGATCGCTTCGGCCACGGCAGCCGCCTGGGAAGACATCTACGCGGGTTGCTGCAAGTACCTGCCCTTCGTCAGAAGAGAACGTCCTGAGCATCGCCCTTTTCGCCGCTATGAGCGCCAGTCATTCGTCCGCCACTTTCGACTCCGCCACGGAGCCGGCAGCCACCTCGGCTGCCGCGCTGTTGCAGTGTGCGCGCGAGTCCGAGCAAGCGGGCCGGCTGGCCGACGCGATCGCGTCTCTGGAGCGTGCGGTTTCACATGCCGAGCGGGATGGGGAGCCAACCGTTCATGCCGAGGCGCTGCGCCGCCTGGCCGTGGTCTGCCACCGCACGCAGGAGAATACCCGCGCACGGTCGCTGGCGCGTGCCAGCGAACGTACTGCGCGAGGCGCGCAAGACTCGGTTCAGACCGCGGAGGCGCTTAACACACTCGCGGGCTTCGACCTGGAGATGGGGGAATTTCACGCAGCCGAGGAACGACTGCGGGAAGCGCTGCACCTGGGGGCGGACGCCGCACCATTGCGCGCGCGAATCGAGCAGAACCTCGGCATAATCGCGAATGTGCGCGGCCGCCATGCCGAAGCGCTCGCGCATTACGAGCGGTCGCTCGAGGCGTTTGAAGCGGCCCGGGACGAACGGGGCTGCGCGATTGCGTACAACAACCTGGGGTTGGTGAGCGCCGACCTGAAGCAGTGGGACCGCGCCGACCGGTTCTTCTCCGCCTGTCGTGCTTCGTCGGAGCGGGTGGGGGATGTGCACCTTCGTGGCCTGGCCCTGCTGAACCGCACGGAGGTGCTCATTGCCAGGCAGAACATGTCGGAAGCTCTGGAGCACGCGCAGCAGGCACTTCGCATCTTCGATGAGTTAGGCGCGCGGCTGAACAAGTCGAACGCGTATTGTACGCTCGGGATCATCTATCGGGAGATGGGACGCACCGTGCTTTCGGAAGCTCGTCTGCGCGATGCGATAGACCTTTCGGTGAAGGAGGGTTCCGCGCTGGAGGAGGCGGAGGCCTCACGAGAACTGGCGCAGCTTTTCGTGCAGCTCGGCCGCAATCAGGACGCGTTGCGGCTGATGAATACTTCGCACCGCCTGTTCGGGCGACTCGATGCCCGCGTCGACCTCGTCGACGTTGCCGGGAAAATGGCGCATCTGGAGCAGGCGTATCTGGGCGTGATTCGCAGGTGGGGTCAGTCGATCGAGTCGGCCGACAGCTACACCCATGGACACTGCGAGCGCGTGGCAGAGTATGCGGTCACCTTTGCGCAGGCGCTCGGGTACGATGAGGCTCAGCAGACGACGGTCCGTCTCGGTGCCTATCTGCACGACGTTGGCAAGGTTCGAGTGCCTCACGAGATCCTGACGAAGCCGGGCAAGCTGACCGACGGTGAATTCGAGATCATGAAACAGCATCCGGTGTACGGCATCGATCTGTTGTCGGCGGTGGATTTTCCGTGGGACATCAAGCCGATGATCCGCTGGCACCACGAGAAGTACAACGGAAGTGGCTACCCCGACCGCATTGGCGGAGATGAGATTCCGCTTTCCGCGCAGATCATCTGCGCGGCGGACGTGTACGATGCCCTGACGACTA
>DATKDD010000363.1:0-2011 GCA_035512875.1 Gemmatimonadaceae bacterium
GTGTATGCCGCGAGTACAAGAAAGCCGAAAATGAGCAGCGATTGAGCTCCGGCTCCGTGCGCGCCTTGCTGGATCGGGATGATGAGGGACATCCCGAGGAACAGCAGCAGCAGCACCGCGACGCGCCGCATCTATCGCTCCTCCGCCGAGGTGGATTCCGGCAACGCGGCAGCGGCGGAGGACCGTCGCGGTGCGCCCAGCAGAGGCGCCAGCACCGACTGGACAATGCGGGCCGACATTACATCGGTGAGCAGCACCGATGTGATCGCCGCTGTGAAGACGATGTTGCCCAGTGCCGCCCCTTCGAGCGTGACGTAGTCGAGAGCAAGTGCAAGCGCGAGCCCTCCCTGCCCTAGCAGCGCCAGCCCCCAGTCCTTGCCGAGCACTCCCGTCTGGCCGGTCGCATACGCACCGATGCGCGCGCTCCAGATCTTTCCCATCACCCGCGCGACGAGAAAGACTGCCACCGGAATCACCCACATCCGCAGGCCGGGCGTCCACGATGCGCCGGCCACGATCAGCAATACGAAGTAGAACGGCCGTTCGGCGTTCGACAGCGTGCGCGCAATGATCTCACGATGCCGTGACGTATTTGTGAGCGTAGCGCCGAACACCAGGGCTGCGAGAAGCGGCGAGAGGTGCAGGTAGGCCGCTGCGCCGGATATGAGTATCAGCGCTCCGCCGAGCGAGATGAACAGCCGGTCGACAGTGGCGTCTTCGCCGAGAAAGAGATGAAACAGGGCTCCGCCGGTGATGCCTATCCCGAGCGTGATTACTACCCATTCCGTTGACGTGATGCGGTAGCCGGGGGCGAGCTCCCCGGGGTGGTACAGTGACAGGAGCAGACCGAGCGTGGCAATGCCGACCAGGGCGTCGATGGCCGTT
Source organism: Gemmatimonadaceae bacterium (assembly GCA_035512875.1). Lineage (GTDB taxonomy): Bacteria > Gemmatimonadota > Gemmatimonadetes > Gemmatimonadales > Gemmatimonadaceae > JALZIF01. The sequence goes on from DATKDD010000363.1 coordinate 886, forward strand.
GCAACCTGAAGCTGCCTGACGACAGGCCCACGCTGCATGAGGCGACGTGCGACGACCTCGATGCCGGTAGGTGCCGACACCGCGGCGATGGCGCCGAGCGCGACCGCCGGCACGATCGCCACCTGCCAGGTGAGATCGAACACGTACCAGAACAACAACAGCTCCAGTCCGGCGACCAGGGCCAGCGTTCCCAGCGCCTCGCCGAACGCGAGCCTGTACATCACGCCGGAGATGCGGACCAGCCCGGGCAGGTAGAACTGCGTGCCGACGATGGCCCCGATCCATCCCAGGGCGAGCGTCGTCAGTGGTGCAAACCCGGCGAGCGTCTCCGCCGAGAGTACCCCCGACACGCTGGGGCCGAGAAGAATTCCCAGTATCAGGTACTCGGCGCCCGAGACGAGCAACAGCCGCTTTGCGAGCCAGTCGAAGGCGACATGCGTCGCCAGATAGGCAACCGCGACGGCGAGTACCAGAATGAGTCCGGCGCTCATCGGAGATCAGGTTGAGCGAAGCGAATCGGCTCGCGCTCCACGCGGGGAGCGCGAGCGCACGCAAGTGATCAGCGAATCATCGTGAACGCCCAAACCGTGGCCGCCGTGAGCATTGCGAACATCGCGGCGGTAACCAGCATTCGGCGGCGGCGAGCCCTGCGATGCCGCTGGCTCATGCGGAAGCGGTTCGCGGCGCGCCGCCTGGCGAGAATGCCACGCGCCTGATCCTCCGCGCGCGGCTGCGGCATGATCAGCTGAATCGTGCCCTGACCAAGCTTGGGCCGCGCGACTGCAACCTGCGTCACGCGCGACGGAGGGACGTCCGGGACGTAGTTGGTCCACGGCACGACCGACCGCTTCTGTCCATCGGGGAGCAGTGCGCTGTCGTCCGCAACCTCGAAGAACGGAAGGAACCGCTCCGACTCGCCGCGGTCGCCAGAGCGGAAGAAGCCACCCGCCACGCGGTCGGCTCGCGGCGCCAGAATCAGCCCCACCTGCCATGGATCCGGGAAGTGCTCGGAGTGCGCGTGAACGTCGCGCAGTGTTGGAGCGGAGCCCACGAACGCGGCGCTGTGATACCATCCAAGGAGCTGGAGTTTGCGGCGGCGCGCCTCCAGATGGCCGGCATGCCAGGC
>DATKDD010000364.1:0-3062 GCA_035512875.1 Gemmatimonadaceae bacterium
GGCGATCAGGTGGTAGCCTGGATCTTTCTCGCGCGCAGTCCCGGTTGCCGCCGCCAGAGCCGCCTGCGCGATCTCCAGCTCCGGGCGCTTCGAGCCCCGCGCGAGCTCCTCGATCGCGTTGCGGTAGAGGTTGCGCGTCGCGAAATCCATCTCCGCGAAGCCGCTCACCGGGCGCAGCGTGTCGTCGATGAGGCTGACGCTCTCCACCAGCTCCGACCAGTCCACGTCGGAGATCAGCCGCATGCTCGTGATGATGTTGCGTACCGTCACGTTCGTCGCACCCTGCCGCTGGTGCTCGTCGTGCACGATCTGCTCGACGCTCCTTCCCTGGGCCGCCAGGCGCTCCTCGAGCCATACCAGCGCCGGCGTCGTCTTCGGATCCAGGTCCCGCAGCCGCTGCACGAGCTGGACGGCGAAGGACTCCGGCAGGGGCGCTTCGGCGTAGCGCTGCAGGAGCGGGGCGATCTGCCCGGCCGCGGGCGCGTTCGGGCCGAGGAGCCGGTCGGCGAGGGCGTCCGCTTCCTGGCGCGCGGCGCGGCTCGTCACGACGCGGCGGGCCCCGCGGCGGAGGTTCTCCACCAGCACGATGCGCAGCGTGATCGCGACCGCCCACAGCTCGCCGATGGTCAGCGGCTGCACGCGCTGGTAGGCGCGCACGAACCGGCGCAGCATCCCGGGATCGAAGCGGCTGTCGGTATGCGCGACGAAGGCCCAGGCCACGCCGAAAACGCGCGGATAGCCGGCGAAAGGTCCACCGGCCAGCTTCGGCAACTGGCGATAGTAGCCAGGCGGCAGATCGTCGCGAATCTCGCGGATCTGCGCGTCGACGAGGTGGTAGTTGTCGAGCAGCCACTCGGCGGCGGGCGTCACGGCCCGGCCCTCGCCGACCGCGCCGGCGATGGCACGATACGCGTCGAGCAATGCCGACTCGTTGTCCTTCAGCCGAACGGCGAGCGATCGCCCGGAGATCGGCCTCGCGGTGACGCGCTGGGCCGCCGCGAGGCTCTCGGCATGCTGCTCGAGGCGCTCGATACTGAAGAGCTCCTCGCGGATGGACTCTTCGCTATTCCACGGTACCGCCTGCGACGCGCGCCCGAAGGCGCGGAGAATTGCCGATTTCAATCTGACCTTTCTTGTCCCCCGCGCGCCCGGGGCAAGGCGTTCGGCCCCCGTATCGCTGGAGATCCGGAAGGGTTCGGCGGGAATGCTTCGAGCGATCCAAGATCATTATGACACCCCTGCCTGGGGAACCGGGTTGCGTGCCGTCTGACCGACTCGAAGTGACGAGCGCAGCGCGTGGAGGTCGCCGTGAGCCTGCTGATGACCGCGATCTTCTTCCTGATCTGCCTCGCGGCGGTGTGGTGGATCTTCAGGACCGGCTACTGCATGAAGAGCTAGGCTCCGGGAGCGGCCTTGTTCAAGGGGCGACAAAGCGGCCTTTTCGGAGAGCTGTGGCGCGCTCGCGGCTTGTGGTATATCAGGCCCGGCGGCACGGATTGCAGAGAATCCGGCGCGCGGTCGCCCTCGCGTAAGGCGCCGTGACGTTGGTGCTGAAACAGCAGGTCTCGGAGGGCAGCATGACAGCCACGCGGCTTATCCTGACGGTCGCTCAAATTATCAGCTTACTCGCTGTGCCTCTCGCTGCTGCGGCGCAGCTGCAAGCGAGGCTTCCCCGAGTCGGAATTCTTACGTTTGGAGTTGCACCGTCAACGCCGTTACTCGAAGCGTTTCGGCAGGAGCTGCGACATCTCGGCTACGTGGAAGGCAGGAGCATCGAAATCGAATACCGGTTCGTTGAGGGACAGGCCGAGAGGGCTCCCGGCTTGGCGGCGGAGCTTGTCGGTCTGAAGGTCGATGTCATTGTCACCGAAGGCTTCCCAACGGCTCTGGCAGCCAGTCGCGCCACGTCGACTATTCCCATTGTGACGTTTGTCGGCAACGCCGTGGAATGGGGGCTCGCCGCGAGTCTCAGCCGGCCCGGAGGAAACGTCACAGGGTTGACGCTTGCGATTGGCGACCGGACGGCAAAACAGCTGCAGCTTCTCAAGGAGATTTTGCCAAATGCTACGACCGTGGCCGTGATCCACAATGCAGGCAGGCCCGACAGCGCGGAGCGATTGAAGGAAGCTGGCGCCGCCGCTCGATCATTGGGCTTGCAGCTTCACTTCATCGGCATACGCAGTCCGACCGAGCTCGACGCCGCATTTGGAACACTGAAGAGCGCTCGCCCTGCCGCGGTCATCACCATTGGGGATGGCATGCTATTGGGCAGCCGCGAGCGGATTGTGGACTTGGTGCTAGAGACTGGATTGCCAGGAGTCTTTCCCGAACGTGAGTTCGCAGAGGCGGGAGGTTTGATGACGTACGGCCCGAACATCGCGTCGAACTTCAGGCGCGCTGCTCACTTCGTGGACAAGATTCTCAAAGGAGCAAAGCCGGCCGAACTCCCCATCGAGCAACCGACGAAGTTCGACCTAGTGGTCAATCTGAAAACCGCGAGGGCCCTAGGCGTCAAGATCCCGCCGGCGGTCTTGGTGCGCGCAGATGAGCTAATTCAGTGAAGTGCTGTTACGGCTCTGCGCAGCCGGTGCGATGGGATTCTTCCCGTTCCGAGCTTTCCGCTTCGGAGCGCCGCCTATCCAATGGGAACTTGGCATCGTGTAGGATTCCTGCAGGATCGGAGGAGGAAGGAACATGGCTGGCAAGCTGCTTGCGCAGCTCCCGCTGAGGCTTCATCACCAGGCGTAACCGGACGAATTCGGGCTCTGACCAGCTCTGACCCCGAATTCGTCACTTCGATTTGGTCAGGTGGCAGCTTGAACAGCGCCGCGCAGCGCGTCGAGCGCGCTCGACTGGTGCCCGCGCCGCCAGACGAGCCGGGTGCTGGCGTGCGCGACGGTGGCCGGAAGCTTGTGCACCGTGAGCTGGTTGTCGGCGCCCACCGCGCGCACCACGGCGCGCGGCACCACGGCGATCCCGCCGCCGGCGGCGACGCACGCCACGATGGCGTGATAGGACCCGTATTCCATGATCCGGTGCGGCACGATGCGCGAGCGCCCGAG
>DATKDD010000365.1:0-6972 GCA_035512875.1 Gemmatimonadaceae bacterium
TCGGCGGTGTCGACAGCGCGGCGCAACGAAGCGTCATCCAGCGCGTTGGTGGTCGATGATCCAGCGCGCTTTCCGAAGACTGCGCGGATGGTTACCGAAGTGTCGAAATTGTCGCCGCCGGTAGAAATTTGGCTCACGGCAAACCTGGTGTTCCCCTGTGTGCCGCTTCCCACGGACACGCGCGTCTCATCAGCCGTTGCGAATCCAAGCACGCGCTGCGTGAGCTCCTGCGCCTGCTCGCGCGACAGATAGCGCGGCACCGCGCGAGAGAGAAGCGATCGCGGTCCGTTGCCGCGGCTCACGCGTTCCTCCCGGTATTGATCACGTTGATGTTGCGATGCCGTGTGGGCACGCACCCGTGGCTCACCGCGTTGGATTGGCTCGGCTGGCCCTTGCCGTCGTTGAACGCGCCCCCCAGCTCATAGCTGCGCTGCCCCCCCATCATGTCCATCGCATTCCAGAAATCGGGGGTTCGCATTTGATAGGCAACATCCTTCAGCATACCGGTGATCTTGCCGTTCTTCACTTCATGGAAGAGCTGGCCGCCAAACTGTGCGTTGAAGCGCTGCTGATCGATGGAGAAAGACCCCTGTCCGACGATCGCGATACCGTTCTGCGTTTCGGCAATGATCTCGTCCCAGCCGATGTCCCTCTCGCCTGGAAGCAGCGAAACATTGGGCATGCGCTGGAACTGCACGTCGGACCAGGACTGCGCATAGGAGCAACCATGCGACCGCACGGGTTGGTTCTGCTGCGCATACCACCAGTCGAGCATCGGTGCCTGCTCGCGCGTGGTCTGATAGTCGACGAGGATACCGTTCCTTACAATGTCGAAGTCCTCGGGGATCACCCCTTCATCATCCCACCCGACCGCGGAGAGTGAGCCTGGCTGCGACCGGTCGCCGCGAACATTCATGTACTCGGGACCATACCGGAACTTGCCAAGCATCCTTTCCGGCGGCGACAGGAAGCTCGTGCCGGCGTAGTTCGCTTCGTAACCCATCACCCGATCGAGCTCGGTCGGATGCGCGATCGATTCGTGGATCGTCAGCCAGAGGTGCGAAGGATGCAGCACGAGATCGTAGCGCCCGACTTCGACCGGCTTGGCAGAAAGCTTGGCCTTGGCTTCCTCGGCCCACCGCGGAGCGTTTGCTATGAGTTGCGCGTTTACGATATGCTCATAGCCGCGTCCCGCGGGCTGCACGTCGGTCGACTGGCGCGATTGGAAATCGGAGAAGTCCGGCGCGATGGCCGTGATGTTCATGTTCGGCTGCGAACGGAAGATGGTCTGGACGACCATCGTCCCGTCGGAGGTCGCCAGCGTCTTCTCCTCGCGGAGGAAGAACATTGACGAATTGACGAATCCCCGTCGCTGGTTGTTGGGATCGACGACGTTGAGCGCCGCCTCGTTCGCCTCCAGCAGGAGCGCAACCTTGTCTTCGATGGGAACATCGAACGGGTCGGTCTGGATCCACGGGCCGCGCCAGGTTCCGCTCGCAGTCGGACGTACGGCCGCCAGCTCGACCGGCCGAACGAGCGCGGATCGATTCGCGCGTGCTTGCGCAACTGCCTGCTGCGCGACCAGCACGACCTCATCGCGCGACAGATCGCGACTGGCGGCGAATCCCCAGGCGCCGTTGACGAGCACACGCACACCAAATCCGAACGTTTCGTTGTCGGTCACACCCTGCACGCGGCGCTCGCGAGTGAACAGCGACTGATTGCGGTTGCGGCTGATTCTTACGTCGGCGTAGCTCGCTCCGGCAGAGCGCGCCGCATCGAGCGCGCGCATGGCGAGTTCCTTGTATGATGCGTCGCCGGCGGTTGTCTGGGACGGTGCGGCAGGCGTAGGTGCTGGTGAGGCAGGAGGTGACTGCGTACCGGCTCCACAGGCAGTAACGCCTAGAGCCGTCAGTGATGCGGATGAACTGATGAGGAAGTTGCGTCGTGTTTGATTCACTCAACCCTCGCTCTCACATCGATGTATACTGTGCGCGAATATAGGAATGGTGATGTACTCTCGCAATAGCATGTCGCACTCGCGCCTCGACGCGCGCCGGCACATCGCGTGATGATGAACGGCAAGCATGTGCTCATCATCGGCGGCGGATTTGCAGGGATCACCGCTGCAACACGTCTGCGCGCGCGTGGCGCGCAGGTGACGATGTTCGACGATCGAGCCTCACTCGGCGGTCGCGCGCGCAGCGATAACCTCGAAGGTTGGACGATCGACATTGGAGCGCAGTTGATCGCCACATCGTACGTGAGGACGCTCGCCATGCTTCGCGATGGTGACGAGGCGCACGCTCCCGCCCTGCGCGCAATGCCGGGGCGCGATGTGTTTCTCCGCGACGGAAAGGCCTATCCGATCAATTTCGGATCCCTGCGCAGCCTGCTGGCGTTCGGCGCGATCAGCGGGGTAGACAAGGTTCGGCTCGGTGTGCACCTGGTTCCGTTGCTCGCCAGACATCGCGACGCCTTACGCGTGGACGGTGCTTCCATTCCCCGCTCGCTTGATGAAACTGCAGCCGGAGACTTCATGCGCCGCGTGGTGAGCGCCGATGCCTCTGCGGCGCTGGTGGAGCCGGTCGCCGCAGCTTTCTGTGGCGCGCGCGCCGACGAAGTGAGCCTCGCGTTCTATCTCACGCTGGGCCGGTACGGCAGCGATGGCGACGTGCTCGCACCCGGTGCAGGGTGGTCTGCATTGCTCGAGCGGACACTGTATGGAGTTCAGCTGAAGAGGGCTACGCGCGTCGAGGCTCTCGAATACACGTCCGATCGAGTCGTGGTTCGCACGAGCGAGGGTGATAGCTGGGAGGGTGATGCCGCGGTGTTGGCGACGGATGCGCCTGCGGCAGCCCGGTTGCTCGAGCCCGTTCTCGGCGATTCCGCCGAGCTCACCAGCTGGCTGCGTTCGGTGCGCTATCGCGCGACGTTCACGGTGGCAGCGACAACGGGTAGTCGTCTGCCGCGCGAGGCGTTCGGGGTCCTTCCGCATAACGACGGACGGGTGCCGGTGAGCGCGCTGGCCGTGCACGGCGCCAAGGCCGACCCGTCCGGTCAGCCGGAGGGAGACGTGGTACTCGCCTGGCCGACGCCTGACGCCGCCGACCGATTGGCGAATCGCGCCGCGGCGGAGATAGCGGCGGAAATGGTGCCGGCGATCGAGACACTGATTCCGGCCGCGCGCAATCGGGTGGGACATGTACGCGTCTACCGGCACGAGGCCGGTACTCCCATTCCCGGCCCCGGCTTCGCCGCCGATCGCGCCAAAGGCCGCACACTTTCGCGTGACATTGGCCCACCGATCGCGCTGGCTGGCGACTATCTGACAATGCCACTTCTCGAGGGCGCCGTTGCCAGCGGCGATGCGGCCGCCCATTGGCTCGAACGGCGGCTGAGCTGAACGGGCGTGCGCGACGGCGGAACGCGGGGTAATATGATGGAGCCCCAGCGCATGCTCGCTCGCGCACCTAGTCCACACTCAGTTGTCCCTGAATGCCGACGCTGACCATCGACGGACGACGCGTAACCGTTCCGGAAGGGCGCACGATTCTCGACGCTGCGCGTTCCGCTGGAATCGATGTTCCAACGCTCTGCTGGTATCCAAAGCTGCCGATCGTCGGCAACTGCCGGATCTGCCTCGTTTCCGTGGAAGGGAATCCCAAGCTCGCGCCTGCCTGCGCATTGCAGGCAGTGGAGGGAATGGAGGTCACCACGGAATCCGCGGCGGCGGTGAAGAACCGGCGCGCGGTACTCGAAATGCTGCTCGAGCGTTATCCCGCTCACGAAATCCCCGAGGCATCGGCTGGAAACGAGTTCGAGCGAATTGTGCGCCGGTACGAGGTGCCGACAGCACGCAATTCGACACTCCCGTTGCGCAAAGGCGACGACCGCGCCGGGGATCCGATGATCCAGCACGACATGTCGACGTGCATACTCTGCACTCGGTGCGTGCGCGCCTGTGAGGACATTCAGGTAGTCGGGGTACTCGACGTAGGAATGCGTGGGGAACACGCGGAGATAATCGTCGGCGCCGATGGCAACCCGGAACACGCCGGCTGCACCTGGTGCGGCGAGTGCGTGCGTGTGTGCCCCACCGGCGCCATTCACGAGGTACTGCCGCTGTTCAAGATGGCGCCCGACGTGATGGAAAAGCCGCCGAAGAAGGTGCGCAGCGTGTGTCCGTATTGTGGCGTGGGGTGCCAGATCGATCTCGAGGTGCGCGGCAACGACGTGGCTCGCGTGACGAGCCCATGGATCGAGGAGGATACGCCCAACGAAGGCTCGACCTGTGTCAAAGGGCGGTTCGGCTTCGATTTCGCGATGCACCGCGACCGCCTGACGAAACCGTTGATCCGGCGCGGGTGGGAGAATCGCGATGGGCAGTGGGTGTGGGAGCCTGACGAGGAGCGGCTGCAAGCATGGGGACGGCGTGGAGGACCATGGGGTCAGATCGTGGAGGAGGGGAATACGAGGAAGGGACGTCCGAAGATCAACCCGCTTCAGCGCCTCCCCACCCTCGACGGTCCACTCGCCGATCCCCGCGATCGCGTTGCCACCCCTCCCGATTGGTACGCGCCCTTTCGAGAGGCTACGTGGGAAGAGGCGATGGAGCTCACCGAGCAGCAGCTCAAGCATCTCCGCGACACGCGCGGCCCGGCCAGTCTGGCCACATTCGCATCGGCAAAATGCAGCAACGAAGAGAACTATCTGCTGCAGCGGATTTTTCGGGCTGGAATCGGCACCAACAACGTCGATCACTGCACCCGGCTCTGCCACTCGTCGAGTGTGAGCGCCATGCAGCGCGCGATGAACACGAGCGCGGCATCCGGCTCGATGCGCGAGGTGGAGCACGAGAGCGACGTGATTTTTCTGCTGGGTGCGAATACCACTGAGAACCACCCGGTGTTCGGAGCAGCGCTAAAGCGCGCGCAGCGCCGCGGCGCAAAGCTGATCGTCGCTGACCCGCGGAGAATCGAGCTCGCCGCGCGCGCCGACATCCACCTTCAGCTGATGCCCGGAACCGACGTCGCACTGCTGAACTCCATGCTCCAGCACGTGATCGCCAGCGGGCTCGAAGATCGTGGCTTCATTTCGTTGCGTGCGCACGGCTTCGACGCGCTACGTGAGGCGGTTGCACCGTACACGCCGGAATTGGCGGCGAGAATCACCGGTGTTCCCGCGGATCTCATCCGTCGGGCCGCCGAGACCTATGCGCGCGGCCCGCGGTCGGCGACGCTGTGGGCGATGGGGCTGACGCAGCACCGCACCGGCACGGACATCGTGACCTCGTTGCTCAACCTGCTGCTTTCGTGCGGCATGATCGGCCGGTGGGGCGCGGCAATGCTTCCGATTCGTGGCCAGAACAACGTGCAGGGTGCGAGCGACGTCGGCGCCATCCCGATGGTATACACGGACTACCAGCCGGTGACGGATCCGGCGGTGCGGCGAATGTACGCGGAAACATGGCGCCTGCCCGAAGAGCGGCTTTCGCTCGAGGCGGGGCTCAAGGTGACGCAGATAGTGCAGCCGGAGAGCCCGGTCCGGGGCATGTACATCATGGGGGAGAATCCGATCCTCTCCGATCCCGACGTGTCGCACGCCGAAACCTGGTTTCGCGGACTCGAGTTTCTGGCCGTTCAGGACCTGTTCCTGACGGAGACGGCTCGTTATGCGGATGTGGTACTCCCTGGAGCTTCGTTCGCGGAGAAAGACGGCACCTTCGTCAATACCGAGCGGCGGATCCAGCTCTCCCGGAAAGCGATCGAGCCGCCTGGCGAAGCGCGAGAGGATCTGGAGATTCTGCTGGATCTTTCGCGGCGCCTCGGGTGCTACACGCCGTTCGAGAGTTCCGCCGACGTGATGGTCGAGATTGCCCGGGTGACGCCATCCTGGCGCGGCGTCACCCACGAGCGCCTGGTTGGCGCGGGGCTGCAGTATCCGGTGCACGATCACCAGCATCCGGGCACGTCGTTTCTGTTCGATGAACGGTTCCCTACCACCGACGGCCGCGCCACTCTGGTACCGGTGGAATACGCTCCGCCGGCCGAGCTGCCTGACGATGGATTCCCGTTCGTGATGAATACGGGCCGGCAGCTCTACCACTGGCATACCGGAACGATGACGCGTCGGTCATCGGGACTCGATTCCCGTGAGCCGACGCCGACGGTAGAGCTTTCTCCGCCCGATGCGGCGGAACTCGGCGTCGGCGATGGAGACCCGGTTCGGATCACCTCCCGGCGGGGAAGCATCGAGATCGCCGTCCGTCTTTCGCCGCGCGTGGCCCGCGGGCAGGTGTTCGTCCCCATGCATTACCGCGAGGCGTGCGCGAACCTGTTGACGAACCCCGTGCTCGATCCCTATGCGGGGATTCCCGAATACAAGGTTTGCGCAGTCCGCATTGAAGGGGTGCGACGGGGGGGGAATGGGAAAATGGGAAGTGGAAATAGGAATTAGGAATTAGGAATTAGGAGTTAGGGGCGGAACGCGAGCCGCTGCGCGGCTCGCACGGTCTGATGCATCGGAGCGCCGACAGCGTCCCCGGTCCGGTAGAAAAAATGCCGAGGCGCCCGCAGGGCGTCTCGGCACACCTTCCCTAATTCCTAATTCCTAATTCCTAATTCCATTTCCTGGTTCCCGGTTCCTGTAATCGCTACCTTTCCCCGCCGCGGACTCCCTCTCTCCCAACCCAAGTCCTCCCCACTTGCGCGCACTCGTCAAGCAATCGGCCGGACCCGGCTTCACGCTTACCGACGTTCCCGAACCGGCCATTCGCGATGATGAGGTGCTGATTCGTGTGCGCCGCGCCGGGGTGTGCGGAACCGACGTGCACATATATGAATGGGACGACTGGGCGCGTGGGCGGTGCGTTCCGCCCTTCGTCGTCGGGCACGAGTTTGCGGGAGAAGTAGTCAAGGTGGGAGCACTGGTAACGGATGTGCAGACCGGCGACCGGGTGACGGCCGAGGG
>DATKDD010000366.1:0-10604 GCA_035512875.1 Gemmatimonadaceae bacterium
CGCAACCTTTTGGCACGCAATTTGGCCGTTGCACAAACCGACAGCCGCGTCCTATAGTGCCCGTCCCTAGCACCTGTCGCGGCCCGCATGCGTGCTGGCGCGACCCCCCGCCACTCCAGTCTTGGGGCGTGTATGGAGCACGTGACCGAGAGTAGGTCGAGGGTTTTTTTTCGATCCTCCCCCTCCTCCGCGTTCGACCAGTACCTCCACGACATCCAGAAGCTTCCTCTCATTGAGGACCCTGCCGAAGAACGGAAGCTGGCTCGCCGGGCTAAAGCCGGCGATGAAACAGCCGCCGAAAGGCTCGTCACCGCGAACCTGAGGTTTGTCATCTCGTACGTGAAGAAGTATCAGGGGCATGGCCTCGATCTCAGCGAGCTGGTCGCGATCGGAAACGAGGGGCTCCTGAAGGCAGTGAAGAAGTTCGATCCGGATCAGGGGGTGAAGTTCATCTCATACGCGGTGTGGTGGGTTCGGCAGGCGGTCCTCAAGGCCCTCGCCGAACAGACTCGCTCCGTCCGAATACCCCTCAATCAAAACTCCCATCTCATCAAGCTGGCGCGCGCGGAAACCGTGCTCGCCCAGGTGCTGAAGCGGGACCCGACGGATGAAGAAGTCGGTCGGTTGATCGAGGATTCGCCGGAGAACGTACGGCACTCGCGGCAAATGTCTGCTACCGAAATTTCGCTCGATGCGCCGATCGATCGATCCGACCGTGAGGCGTCGACACTTGGAGAGCGGTTCGTCGGCGTGCAGGGATCGGAGATCGAGGAAGTCACCGACTTCAAGTTGATGCGCGAGTTCATCGATCGGGTCTTCCGGAAGTATCTTACGCCGAGGGAACGAAGGATCCTGTACCTGTACTACGGGCTGGATGAGGGTTCCGAAGCGATGACGCTCGAGAAGATCGGCGCGCTGATGGGCGTGACCCGGGAGCGAATCCGCCAGATTCGGGAGCGGGCGTTCGAGAAACTGCGGGAGAGCCCCGACGGCACGGCACTCGCCGGATTCTGGACAGCGGCGTAAGGAATTCACCGCCAGAACGAGGGCCGGCCGCTGGCCGGCCCTTTTTCGCGCGCGGCCATTTCCCGTGGATCCGCGCTGGAGACCACTCGCGCTCTTCTGAGCATGCATAACGAGTTTCCGCGTCCGACCCGGCGCTTGATGTATGGATACTTTCCCGCCTGAACGGGATGGAGCACCGCCCGCGCCAGCTGCGGCGGCGCGCTCGTGGCCGTTGTTCACCCTGGCCGCGCTCGCGTTCCTTCCCTTTGCCGGAATACTCTTCGGCGCCGTTGGACTGACGTGGGGACTCCTCTCCAGCCGGCCGCGCGCGATGACCGCCGCGTTCGTCGCTGCGGGCGGAGCGTTGCTCAACATCATTGCGTTCGTCGCGCTCACCGTCTTCGTAACGAAGGACACCGACATCTATTCGCAAGCGCGCACGGTGGCCGTGCAGAACGATCTGCTCACGCTCGTCCGGGAGATCGAAGACTTCCGCGAGGAGAACAGTGCCTATCCCCCGTCGCTCTCCGCGCTGCAACAGCGGCCGGCAATCTTGCGGACCATCAACATCTACGATCAGACGGCAGGCGTGCTGAAGCCCCGGATCTATGCTTACGAGCCCTCGGCCGACGGCCGTGCGTACGACCTGTTTTCGGTGGGACCCGACGGCGAAGCGGGCACGGCCGACGACATCCGACCGGTACTCCCTGATTCGCTGGCCGCGCGTGCCGGCTACCGGGCGAACATCGCAGCCTCAGCCGAGGCACCGTGATCGCGCCTGCATCGTTCGAGAAGCTCGCCGACCGCCTGCGGACGATCGTCGGTCCACGAGGCGTGCTCACTCATCCCGCCGAACTGCTGACGTACGCCGCCGACGGACTTCCGACGTACCGCCGCCGGCCGCCGCTCGCCGTGTTCCCCGCCTCGCGAGCGGAGCTCGTCAGGGTGGTGCAGGCGCTGCATGCCGAAGGACGGGGCTTCGTGCCGCGCGGCGCGGGCACCGGACTCTCCGGCGGTGCGCTGGCCGATCCGGACACGGTGCTCATCGGTCTCAACCGGCTGGACCGGATACTCGCCATCGACGCCGAAGACCGCCTCGCCCTGGTCGAGCCGGGCGTGGTCAACGCGCGCCTGACTAAAGCCGTGCTGCCGTTCGGGCTGCATTACGCCCCCGATCCGTCCAGCCAGACGGCGTGTACCATCGGCGGCAACGTGGCCGAGAACGCCGGTGGCCCGCATTGCCTCAAGTACGGAGTCACCCTCAATCACGTCGCTGCCGCTACCATCGTTCTGCCCAACGGCGAGCTGGTTTCGCTCGGAAGCACGGACGGCGACACCGATGATTACGATCTGCTCGGTGCGTTCGTGGGCTCGGAGGGATGCTTCGGCATCGCCGCCGACGTGACGGTTCGCCTGACGCGTAATCCCGAAGCGGTGCACACGCTGCTCGCCGATTTCATGGCTGTGGAAGATGCGGCGCGCGCCGTCTCGGACATCATCGCCAGTGGCATCGTGCCGGCCGCACTGGAAATGATGGACAACGGGACGATTCGAGCGGTCGAAGCCTCCATTTATGCGGCGGGTTATCCGATCGATGCCGCGGCAGTGCTGCTCGCCGAGGTCGACGGGCTGAGCGCCGGACTCGATGAGGACGTCGAGACGATAAGCGCCATATGCACGGCGCGGGGCGCTCGCGACGTGCTCGTCGCCGGCGACGCAGCCGCACGCGCCAGGCTCTGGCAGGGCCGGAAGAAGGCATTCGGGGCCATGGGACGGGTGGCACCGGAGCTCGTGGTTCAGGACGCGGTAGTGCCGCGCACCCGACTGCCCGACATCCTTGCTTCGGTCGCCGAAATCGCCGGGCGCCATCAGGTTCAGGTGTGCAACGTATTTCACGCCGGTGACGGCAACCTGCATCCCAACATCCCTTACGATGGCCGCGACACCGAAGTGGTGAAACGCGTACACCTCGCCATGCGCGAGATCATGGAGGCGTGCCTGGAGGCCGGGGGCTCGGTGACCGGAGAACACGGCATTGGGGTCGACAAGCTCGACTACATGCCCCTGGCGTTCTCCCCCGAGTCACTTGCGGCAATGTGCGCCCTGCGCGGCGTGTTCGATCCTCTGCAGCGCGCCAACCCGTCGAAAGTGGTGCCTGTGCGCTCGTGCCGGGAATGGCGGGCCGCGCCATCGGCGCGTGAGTCGATAGGCGGCGGCGGATGGCGGTAGCGGCGGTAGCCACCCAGGCCACCGCCGTACGCGACCAGATCGCCGAGGCGCGCGGCAGAGGCGAGACGGTACGGCTCGCCGGCCGCCGGGAATGGCTCGACGCCGGGCATCCGGTGTCGGCGGCACGTACGATCGATCTCTCCGGACACACGGGCATCGTCGAGTACGTTCCCGGTGACTTTACGCTCACCGCGCGCGCCGGCACGCCGCTCGGCGAGATCGCTCGGGCAACGGCGGCCGAGAACCAGTGGCTGGCGCTCGACCCGTTCGGCTCGGACCGGGGCTCACTGGGGGCGACGGTGGCGACTGCTTCCGCGGGCCCGCTGGCACACGCATTCGGCACCCCACGCGATCAGGTGCTGGGCATCGAGGTGGTGACCGGAACGGGCGATGTGATTCGCGCCGGCGGCCGGGTCGTCAAGAACGTCGCCGGCTTCGATCTCACTCGCCTGTTCACCGGCTCGTGGGGAACCCTTGGCGCGATCACCGAGATAAGCGTGCGGCTGCGGGCGCGGCCGGCGGCGGATGCACACCTGGCGGTCGCGCTGCCTGACGAGCGGCCGGCGGCGATCGCCATGCTGTGCCGGGAAGCGGCCATCATGCGCGCGGATCCGTACGCGCTGGAGTTGGTCGATGCCAGGTTCGCCGTCCGCCTCGGCCTTCCCGCCGCGACGACGCTCCTCGTCAGGCTGGGAGGCAATGCGACCGCCGTTGCCGCGCAGCGGGCAGCCGTCGCGTCGCTCGGACGACTCACCGAGCTCCCCGAGGGCGTATGGGACGTGATGCGAACCGCGGAGCCGCCGGGCTCCTCGGTCGTCCGAATTACCTCTCGCCCCTCGGCGTTACCATCGCAATGGACGGCGATGGTGGACGCGATGGCCGCCCTGCCCGACGTGCTCGTGCACGGCTCGGTGGGGCGAGGAACGGTTCGCGCCATCGTACCGGATGCGCCCCCCGCCGCTCTCGCTGGTGCCGTCCAGCGACTGGCGAGGCACGCACGCGGCTTCTCCGCGGAGCGGCTGCCTCCGCTCGTTTGGGCCATAGCCGATGCGACGTGGGCCGAGCGACCGATGTCCGGCGAGAAGGCGGATTCCGTGCGCGTACGGAACGAGCTGCTGCGGCGGGTCAAGGATGCCTACGACCCCCTGCATCTGCTCAATCCCGGGATCATGGGTGAGGCAATCGCGTGACGGTCACCCCTCCTCCCGCCGCGGCGCCGTCGGAGCACGAGCGCTCAATGGCCAGCGTGCTCCCGGGAATTCTGACTTGCGTACACTGCGGTTTCTGCCTGCCGGCGTGTCCAACATATCTGGCGTTAGGCGATGAGAACGACAGCCCCCGTGGACGCATTCTACTCATGCGCGCGGTCGCCGAAGGAGAGCTGGCCATCGACGACGAAGCGGTGGAGCTGCACCTCGACCGTTGCCTCGGCTGCCGGGGATGCGAGACGGCATGCCCTTCAGGCGTGCCGTACGGCCACCTGCTCGAGGTCGCGCGCGACACCATGCGGCGCGAAGGCCGGCGCAATCCCCTGCTCGCCCGCCTCATCCTCCAGGTGATCGCCAGCCCGGCAATGCTCAAGCCGGCGCTCGCGCTCTCGCGGCTGCTGCGCGCCACCGGCATTGCGCGGCTGCTTGCGCGGCTTCCCGGCCGGTTGGGATTCGCGCTGGCGATGCTCGACTCGACCCGACCGGTACTTCGCACGACGCCGTATACACCACGCGATCCAGCCACGAGGGGTACGGCATCGCTGCTCCGCGGATGTGTAATGGACGGCCTGTTCGCACATGTCCACAGCGCGACACGTAGAGCATTGAGGGTGAACGGCTATGCGCTGGCCGATGCGCCTGGCGAGGGCTGCTGCGGTGCCTTGCACCTGCACGCAGGGGAAACGGATACCGCTCGTGTTCTGGCGCGCGCGAACATCGCGGCATTCGAACGCGCCGGTGCCGACGTGTACGTGGTAAATGCCGCCGGCTGCGGCGCGACAATGAAGGAGTATGGATCGCTGCTCGCCGACGATCCCAAATGGAGTGCGCGCGCGGGGGCGTTTTCCGCGCGCGTGCGTGACGTGAGCGAAGTCGTAGCCGCGGCAGCCCCGGTGATCGGCGGCGAGCTGAAGCGCCGGGTGTCGTACGACGCCCCATGCCATCTGTTGCACGCGCAACGAATCGCCGCGCAGCCACTCGCCCTCCTGGCATCCATTCCCGGTCTGGAATTGGTGCCGCTCGTGGACGCGGACCAGTGCTGCGGAGCTGCCGGGATCTACAACCTTGTTGAACCGGCGACGTCCGAAGCGGTACTGGCGCCCAAAGTCGCCGCCATCGCAGCTACCGGCGCTGAGCTCATCGCGACCGGCAATCCGGGATGCCACATGCAGATCGGCGCCGGGCTCGCCCGCGGCGGGGTGCCGGCCCGCATGGTTCACCCGGTGGAACTCCTCGACGCCGCGTACGCCACCGGCAAGCGGGCGTAGCGCCGCGGCGGCGGCGGCGCCTACCTTAGGGCATGATGCACGCACTGCTGTGCGAGCTCGAGGGCGTGTTGTTCGATACCGCCGCGCTGCGACGCGAGGCGATGGTGCGGGCGATCGCCTCGGTTGGCGGCACATTGCCTGACGAATGGCGCGCGGCAGCCGGCGAACCGCCAATCGTACCGGCCGACGCGGCCGCTGCCGCGGCGGTAGCCGGTCTCGATGCCGATGCACCCGTGAGCGACCTGCTGGGCCTCACCGCCTCACGATTTTTTCTCGAGGAGGCGAGCCTCGGTAGCGTGGCGCTGACCGATGGCGCGGCAACATTCGTGTCTGACGCGACCGCGCAGCTGCGCATGGTAGTCGTGACGCGCGCACGCCGCAGCGAAGCGGATCTTCTACTGTCCCGTTCGCCGTTCAGCGATGCGTTTTCCTTCGTCATAGCCGAGGAGGACACCCTGCACGGCAAGCCGCACGCTGGGCCATACCGTGCCGCGCTCGATAGGCTCCGGTCGGGCCCGCACGGCACCACAGCGGCGCTCGCGCTCGAACATGGCGCCATCGGGGTCGCCGCGGCCGCTGCCGCCGGCGTAAGGTGCATAGCCGTGGGACCGTTCGAGCACATGCCCGGCGTTTCGCCCGCGGCTGCCTTTCCTTCGTTGACGGCGCTGTCGTTGAGCGTGCTTGCCCGTTTCGCCGAGTTGCCGGAGCCTGGAGTCGTCGTATGACCACACCGTTCCGCGTCGCGTCAGGCGGCGCCATCACGACCGATATCGCCGGCCACCCGGTCGCGATGCATTATGGAGATGTGAGCGCCGAATACGAGCAATTGCGAAGCGGGGCCGGCGCCGTGGACCGCGAGGCACGCGGTCGGCTGCGCATCGAAGGGCCGCGCGCCGCGGAAGTGCTGAACGGGATGGTCACCAACGACGTCGCGGCCCTTCCGGCCGGCCGCGGTCTGTACGCCGCGGCGCTCTCTCCCAAAGGCAAGATCGTCGCCGATGTCCGCGTCCACCGGCTCGAGGAGGAGCTTTTCCTCATCGATGCACCCATGCGCGCCCATGCCGGGTGGATGGCCATGGTGCGCAAATACGTCAACCCCCGGCTGGCCCCGCACCGCGACGTCTCGTCGGAGACGACGCACATCGCGGTTGCCGGAGCGCAGGCGCGTCGCGCGGTCGGCAGGGTGCTCGAAATCGATGCGCGGGAGTTGGCCGAGTTCGCGGTGTTCGCGAACGCGGTGCATACGTTCGACGGCACGCCGATCACCCTGTTGCGCGTACCCGATTCGAGGGAGCAGACGTACGAATTGGTCGGGCCGTTACCGGTGCGCGATTCGTTATGGTCCGCCCTCGCGTCGGCTGGAGCGAAGCCGGTAGGGCTCGCCGCGTGGGAGATCGCGCGCGTCGAGGCCGGACGTCCGGAATGGGGGCTCGATATCGATGACGGAACCATTCCGCAGGAGGCGAATCTGGAGGAGCTGCACGCCATTTCATTTACGAAAGGGTGTTATGTAGGGCAGGAAGTCGTCGCCCGCATCCACTTCCGTGGACACGTCAACCGGAATCTGCGCGGCTTGTTGTGTGGCGAGCAGCTTCCTTCCATGCACGCGACACTGCACGATGCCGCCGGCAAGGCGGTGGGCGATGTGCGTAGCGCGGTCCACTCGCCGCGGCTGGGGACGATTGCCCTGGCGATGGTCCGGCGCGAAGTAGGAATGGGTAGCACTCTCACCGCGCGGTGGGAAGGAAGCGAGAGCCGTGTCGAAGTCGTGCCGCTCCCGTTCCCGTGAGCGGCCGAGCCCTCGTCACCGGCGCCACCGGATTGGTCGGTTCGCACATCGTCGCGCGGCTGGCAAAGGATGGATGGACCGTGCGCGCGATGGTGCGCGATCCTGCCGCCGCGCGATGGCTCGAGCCGTTAGGTGCGACCGAGCTGGTAGCAGGGGATGTCTGTGACGCGAATGCCGTACGTCAGGCAGCGGCTGGTTGCAGCACCATTTTCCACACCGCCGCAGCCATCTCGCCGCGCGCG
Source organism: Gemmatimonadaceae bacterium (assembly GCA_035512875.1). Lineage (GTDB taxonomy): Bacteria > Gemmatimonadota > Gemmatimonadetes > Gemmatimonadales > Gemmatimonadaceae > JALZIF01. The sequence continues at coordinate 7,742 of DATKDD010000366.1, forward strand.
GGTTGGGAGGCGTTTCGCTCCACCAACATCGATGGCACGACCGCGATCATCGCCGCGGCCGCTCGGAGCGGCGCGCGACTGCTGCACTTGAGCAGCGTGGCCGTTTACGGAAGCGCTCGATGGGGCACCGAGTTGACGCACGAGGGAACGGCCCTTGCCCCCCTCCCGGACCACGCCTATTACGCGCGCAGCAAGCGCGAATCGGAGGAATTGGTCCTCGGCGCTCACGCCCGGAACGAAATCTGGGCGACAGCCGTGCGCCCCAACTGGATCTATGGCGAGCGCGACCGGCAGTTCATCCCGCGTGCGCTCAAGCTGTTCGATCTCCCCCTCATTCCGCTCATCGATGGCGGGCACTCGATTCTCTCGATGGTGCATGCCGGGAACGTCACCGACGCGGCCGTGCGAGCAGTCAGCACCGACGCGGCCGGCGGGCGCGCGTACAACACCACCAATGATTTCGCAGTTTCCGTAGCCGATTTCGTCCGCCTGGGTGCCCAGGGGCTGGGGCGGCGGGCACGGACGGTGTCGGTGCCCCTGTGGGCAGCCAGTGGGGCAATGAAATGGGTGAAGGGGGCGGTTCGGCTGGCCAGGGGTCGGGAGATGTCCGGACACGCCGACGGGATCGTGCCTGCACTCTCGCGCGACAATCCCTTCTCCTCCGACCGGGCGCGGCGTGAACTGGGATGGGACCCGCCGTTCCACCCTGAGCAGGCCATTCCAGCCGCCTTCCGCTGGCAGCGCGAGCACCGCGGCAGCAGGTAATCGACTCTCGGAAACAAGAAAGGGCGCCGAGTGCTTGCGCCCTTTCTTGCATCAACCCCCGGCCATTTACGGGGTCATCGTATCCGTATGCAACATGCCGGTGTCCATATGCATGGTGGTGTCCATCAACATGGTATCCCCGGGAGCCGGTGTCATGGCAGCTCCGGTGTCGGTCATCGCGGCATCGTCGTTCGCGGCACAGGCCGCAACCAGCATTACTGCGGCAATAAGGATAAGGCGCTTCATGTCAGGCATCTCCTAATGGGGGGGCAGAATGTCCTACGGCCGTTGACACGCACCAATTCGGCGGCACGGGACCAGGCGGCAGTATACTACCGACGTGAAAATGACTGTCAAGAGCGGCAGCCGGCGCTCGACGTTGCGAGAACCGCACCCAGGCGCGTAGTCGCTGTCCGTTTTCCATAGTGCATCATGCAGCTAATCGAACTTGCTCGGGCTGCGGGGCTTCCGATGGTTGGCCGCGATGTGGAGATCACGTCGATCTCAACCGATTCTCGAACGCTGGAGCCCGGCGCGCTTTTCGTAGCGATTTCGGGCGCGCAGCGGCAGGGAATTGCATACGTCAACCAGGCACTCGATCGGGGCGCGTTGGCCGTATGCGCGTCGGCACCGGTGCCCGGCGTACCTACCTTGCTCGCCGGCAACCCGCGCCGCGCCCTCGCCGCGCTCGCGGCCGCTTTTCATGAATTCCCGGCCCGTGCGCTGCCACTCATAGGTATCACGGGCTCGCTGGGGAAAACGTCGACCGCGCAGCTGCTGGAGGCCATACTGCGCGAAGCCGGGCTCCAAGTGGGTGTGATTGGCTCGCTCGGCGTGCGGTTCGGCCACGATGTAGAAGACACCGGCATGACCACGCCGGAGGCGACGCAGATTCACGCTTCCCTGCGCGCGTTCATCCAGCGGGATGCGGACGTGGCGCTGATGGAAGTCACCACCCACGCCATTGTGCAGGAGCGTGTTGCCGGATTGGTGTTCGGGCTGGGAATCCTGACGAATCTCGTGGATGACGAGCATCTGGAGTTTCACCCGACTCCGGAGCATTACATCCGCACCAAGACCCGATTCTTCGCCATGCTGGCAGAGGGCGCGCCGCTGGTGCTCAACTCCGATGATGCCACCGTTCGCTCGGTTACCGCCGGACTCCGGCGCCCGCTGATTCGAGTGGGCACGCTGGGTGCGGGCGAAGTGGATGTCGCGGTTCAGGCAATAACGTTAGGCGCTAGCGGCTCGCGGTTCGAGCTGGTGGTACGCCAGCCACTGATGCGAACCGACGGCAGCACCCTGGAACCGCTCACCCTTCCCCTGGAGCTGTCGCTGCTCGGGAGCCAGCAGGTCGCCAACGCCGCGCTTGCCATCACGGCGGCACTGCTCGCCGGTGGCACACCGGACGCCGCACGGCGGGCCCTGGCGACCATGTCACCCGTCCGTCGGCGCATGCAGGTGGTGCATCCGCACGATCCGTTGGTCCTCGATGACACAGTGGGAAATCCGGCCAGCATGCTTGCCGTATTCGAGACGGCTGCCGCGATTCCTCATGAGCGGCTGTTCATCGTCTACGCGGTGCGTGGCGCGCGGGGAGCCGCGATCAACCGATGCAATGCCGAGGCGCTCGCCCAGTGCCTCGCGAGCATGCCGGGGGAACTGATCGTCACGACGAGCGATGATGAGACGGACGAGCGCAACCGGGTCACGGATGACGAGAGCTCGGCTGCGTACGCCGCATTGCGGGAACGCGGCATCACCTTTCAGGTGGAACCGTTGGTCCGAACGGCTGTCACACGTCTCGTTCGCGACGCCGGCGCCGGCGACCTGGTCATCCTCCTTGGAGCGCAGGGCATGGATAGAGGCGCCGCGATGGCTCTGGACGCGATCGCCGCGCGCACACGAGTCGCGTAGCGCAGAATGCTACCCGCCCGCACGCGCGGGCGGTATGTTGCGAACGCACCCTTATCGCCCGCGACCCGCCGATGTCGATCGCGCTACCCGATGTTCTCCGATCGGGCCAGGTGCGTGGCGCCTGCCCGCATGACTGCCCCGACACCTGCGCCACCCTGGTGACCGTCCAGGACGGGCGTGC
>DATKDD010000367.1:0-5763 GCA_035512875.1 Gemmatimonadaceae bacterium
GTTCCGATCACATTCTTCATTGCCGCGGCGGCGGTAGCCCTGCCGTTCGCGCGCGCGTACGCTCGCCGCATCGAGCAAGGCGGAAAAGCGATGCACCTTCCGACCGAGGTGGGGGAGCGTCTCGAACGGATGGAGCAGGCAATCGACGCGATCGCGGTGGAAGTGGAGCGCATTTCGGAGGGACAGCGATTCGCCACCAAACTGCTCTCCGACGCCAATTCCGCTGGCTCGCTGCCTCGCGGCAGACTCGACACCTAGCCCGAGAAGAGTTCATGGATCCCGATGGCCGCATGGTCGTAACGATCGTCGCTATCTCCAGCAGCGTCGCGATCATGGGGACGATCGCCTGGGCATACATCGAACGGCTCAAGCTCCGGCCCGGCGCAACGTCAAAGCAGCTCGGCTCGATCGATGAGCGGCTGGCGCGAATGGAGAACGCCATCGATGCGATGTCGCTCGAAGTGGAGCGGATTTCGGAGGGACAGCGATTCACCGCCAGGCTGCTCGCCGATAACTCCACGGAGACGGAGCGAACACCGACGCTCGAACGCGGAACCTAACGCTATCGGAGGCATCCATGCCCGAAGAAGTCGTCTTCCTCGGTTTTTCATCGATCATCTGCGGAACGCTGGTGGTCATCTACGCCCTTAGAGCGTGGTCGACGCGAGGTATCGCGAAGGGCGCCGGCGCGCTGCCAAAGGGTGTCGATCAGCGGCTGGAACGGATCGAGCACGCGGTGGACGCGATCGCGATCGAGGTGGAGCGGATCTCCGAAGGGCAGAGGTTCACCACCAGGCTGCTCTCCGATCGAGCCGCCGACGTCAAGGAATCGCGCAGGCTGTCGTGACCTCGTCCGGCCGCGCCTAGCGACTCGCGATGCCTACGGTCCTCATCATCGATGACGAGCCGAACATCCGCCGGATGATCGGGGCGCTGCTGGGCAGCGAAGGGTACACCGTGCGCGAGGCCGCCGATGGTCCGGCCGGTGCCCGCTCCGCCGCCGAGCAGGAGCCCGACGCGGTGCTGCTCGACCTGATGATGCCCGGGCCTGACGATGGCCTGCGCGCGCTTGATGCCATCCGCCAGTCGGTACCCGACGTTCCCGTCGTAATGATGAGCGGCCGCGCCGGGCTGAGCGATGCAGTGAAGGCGACCAAGCTCGGCGCCTTTCACTTTCTCGAGAAACCGCTCACACCCGAAGGGGTGCTCCTCACCCTTCGGTCGGCGATCGAGCTGCGGCGCGCAAGGCTCGAAGCGCGGGCCTTGCGCGAGGATCTCGGTCCGGCCGGCACAATGGTGGGCGGCAGCAACGCGATGGCCGAGGTCAGAATGCTCATCGCACGCGTGGCGCCCACCGATGCTCGTGTGCTCATCATGGGCGAGTCCGGGACCGGCAAGGAGCTCGTCGCAGCCGCGATACACCGCGAGAGTGCGCGCGCCGACCGGGCGTTCGTGCGCGTGAACTGCGCCGCCATACCTCGCGATCTGGTCGAAAGCGAGATGTTCGGCCACGAGCGCGGCGCGTTCACCGGCGCGACCGAACGCCGGATTGGACGGTTCGAGCTTGCGCACCTCGGCACGCTGCTACTCGACGAAGTGGGCGACCTCGGCGCCGAGGCGCAGGCCAAGCTTCTGCGAGCCATCGAAGCACGTGAGATCGAGCGCGTGGGCGGCGGAGCGCCGATCGCCATCGACGTGCGCATGATAGCGGCGACGAACATGGATCTCGAGGAAGCAGTCGCCGAGGGCAGGTTCCGTGAGGATCTGTTCTTTCGGCTGAACGTCATTCCCCTAACGATTCCGCCGCTGCGGGAGCGGCTCGAGGATGTTCCCCCGCTGATCGAGCACTTCTGCGCGCTGTTCCGGGCGCGGAGCGGACGCCCCGCACCGCAATGGAGCGACGGGGCGGTGACGGCCCTGACACGATATCGGTGGCCCGGCAACATTCGGGAATTGGCGAACATCGTGGAGCGCCTGGCCATTCTGAACGTGGGCGGACAGGTGACTGCCGAATCGGTGCGGGCGGTACTTCCCGCCGATCGCTCGCTCGGTGGATCGATTCCATCGCCCGGGGCGAACGGGGCGGTTCCGGACGGACCGCTCGCGGACGCCCTCGACGCGTACGAACGCCGCCTCATCACTGCCGCCCTCGACACGGCCGACGGCAACATCGCGGAGGCAGCACGGCGCCTCCGGACCGATCGGCCGAATCTCTACCGGCGCATGCGCCGGCTTGGTATAGCGTGGGGAGAGGATTGAGCCGGCGTTGCGGAGCGACACGCATCTGCGTCCGATGCCCAGGACGCCGCGGAACGCGTCGTAATGCTAGCCTTCGTACAACTCGTTGAATATCCTGTAGATACATCGCATGAGGTGGATGGAACGCCCCCTGCTGAGCGATGATGAGAGTCAATTACCTGGAGCAGATATGCGATGCATTGGGCGCGCGCCTGAAGTGAATGTCCTCCGTGGGCGTGTGAAGCTACGGTTCATGGCGGAACGCTGGGCGCCGCGCCCGCTGTGGATCGTGAACGCCGCATTACTGTTGGTCGTGGCATCGCAGCCTGGCTGGGCGCAGGACTCCACAGTATCGATTACCGATCGTCCATCGTTGCCTCGCGAGCTCGCCGTCGAGGCGTTGGAGCGGTACAACCGAAGCGCGGCGCTGCGGGCGACGGGCAGCCTGAGCGTGCCCGCCGACAAGACCGTCGCAGGGGATGTGGCGGTGCTGCACGGGCCGCTCACCATTGCCGGCCACGTGCAGGGAAGCGTAGTGGTGATAAACGGCGACCTGGTGCTTGCCCCCGGTGCGCGCGTAGCGGGAGACATCCTCGTGGTCGGTGGCGTGATCGACGGAGAGCGTGGCGCGACCGTGGGGGGTGCCGTCACCCGCAATCCGCTGCCGCTGCGCTACGTGCGCAGGGATGATCAGCTGGTGCTCGACGAGGACACCCGTGCGAGCACGTTCATTCGTAGCGTTCGCCGTTCCAGTTCCCGCATTCGCCTGACGGCCGGCGGTTACAACCGCGTGGAAGGGCTGCCGGTCATTGCCGGGCCGGTATTCCGGCGGCGTACGGACTGGGGCACCATCCGTGCCGAGGCGTTAGGCATACTCCGCAGCGCCGGCGATTTCGCCTGGTCGAGCGCGAATGTCGGACACGATGCGCGGCTCGAGGTCCGATTTGGCGACCGCAGCGGGATCGCGCTGGGGGGCCAGGCCTACGATGTGGTGGACGGGTTCGAGAACTGGCACCTGAAGGGGAGCGAGGTGGCGCTGGCCAGCTTCTTCTTTCATCGCGACTTTCGCGACTACTTCAACCGGCATGGCGCTCGGGCCTATGCGACGCTGGAGATGGGGCCTCACGCGGAGTTCGAGCTGGGCTACGCGCGGGAACGCTGGGGAGGACGTGGGGTGGCCGATCCGTTCACGATACTGCATGACTCCGATCCTTGGCGCGCCAATCCACTGGCCGACGAAGGCGTATTCCGCATAGCGAAGGCCATTCTCACCTTCGACACTCGTAATGATATTCGCGATCCGTGGACCGGGTGGTTTCTGAATGCGGATTTCGAGCAGGGGGCGAGCGATGCCGTACGACTGGCCCCACTCACCCCGATGGCGCGCTCATCGACACCAGGGTCGGTGGAACCACTGAAGTACGCGCGGCTGTTCCTCGACTTTCGGCGCTACAACAGGGCGTCGCCCGATGGGCAGCTGAACTTCCGGCTGGTGCTCGGTTCGTCGTTTGGCAAAGACCCCCTTCCCGTTCAGAGACGGTTGTCGCTCGGCGGCCCGGGCACCCTGCCGGGATTCGACTTCCGCCGGCGAACTGACGGTGACGATGTACTCACCTGCACGGAAGACCTTTCCGAAGTCGATCCCGCCCGCGTGCTACCGGAGGGCCGGCCGGCGCAATGCGAGCGGATCGCACTCGCGCAGGTAGAGTATCGAGGCGATCTCCGCATTGGCATCGGCGGGGGGCCGTCGAGCAACGATCGGAATGATGATCGCTGGCACAACTTCAAGATCCAGCACGCTGGTCAATGGGTGGTGTTCGCCGATGCGGGACGTGGCTGGCTGGTTGGTCCCGGGCGAGTGGGTCAGATACAGTATCGCGCCGGCCAACTTCCTGCCCTGCGCACCTTCCATACGGATATTGGTGCTGGACTCGATTTCGACGTGATCGGATTTTTCGTGGCCAAATCCACATCGCACCCGGACCAGCCGACGAATTTCTTCGTGCGGCTGCGCCACCGGTTCTAACGAGGTGAGGCTGGCCGTCCTGCTTCTTCTGCTGACCGGCGCGGTCGCCGCGACCGACGATCAGCGGCGTGTCGATCAGCTCGAAGTGCTGCTTCCACCGCCCGAGCGGCGAGGCATCGAGCCGCCGTCCATTCGAAGCGTGGGATTGCTGACCGACGCACGCACCCGCGACCTGCTGCATCACGGATTTCCCGCTCGGATGCATTTCACTCTCGAGTTGTGGTCGACCGAGGGATGGTTCGACAAGATGCTCCAGCGGCGCGAGTGGGAATTGATCGTCCGCTACATCCCGCTCGACCGGCGATATGTGGTATCGCGGATCGACGGCGAGACGGTGACCACGCTCGGATCGTTCGGTGAGCTACCGGAAGTCCAGGCAGTACTCGACAGGCCATACCGACCCTCAATGCGTGCGGCACCGCCTGGCGATCGCGTGTACTACAACGCCGAGCTCGAAGTCGAGATGCTCTCCGTGAACGATCTCGATGAGCTGGAGCGATGGCTCCGCGGCGAATTCCGACCCGCCGCGCGGGGCGAACGCAGCCCGGGTACCGCCCTGACGCGTGGAGTTCGGTCTTTGGTGGTGCGTTTGCTCGGCTCGGAGAACCGGCGGTACCGGGTGCGCTCAGGCACGTTCCGAACCGGAGGCTGAGAGAGCGCCCCCTGGTGGCTCGAGAATACGAATGGCCGCGGTCAAACCCGCGGCCATTCATTCACTCCCCAGCTAACCGCGCACTTCCGAACGTCATCCGGCGAGCTCCGTCAGCACATCGACCCTCTTCCCCCGCCTTGAATCGGCCAGCTCCTTCAACACGTCGCCGCCGTAGAACATTCGGATGTACTTCGACTGAATCGGCGTCAGGCGACGAACGGCCCAGCTCAAATGCACGAAATGCGGTTCCACCGGCACGTGGAGCGGGTGCATTCCAATCTCGGACGGAAGTCGGTTGCCCTTCCGGGCATTGCAAGGGCTGCACGCGGTGACGACGTTCGACCACTCGTTTACGCCGCCACGGGACAGCGGAATCAGGTGATCGCGGGTGAGCGACTCGCGCGGGCGCAGCTCTATCGAGGCACGGCCGCAGTACTGGCACCGATAGTGGTCACGCGCGAACAGGAAAGTGTTCGTCACCTGCCGGCGAAAGCGTCGCGGCACATGGATGAACTTCATGAGCCGAATGACCGATGGACGCGGCAGGGCGAGACGCTCCGAGTGAACAGGGCGCGAACCGTCGGCCTCGACGATTTCGGCCTTTCCATCGAGCACCAACCGGAGGGCGCGCCGCATTGGAACCATCGTCAGTGGTTCGAAGGACGCATTCAATGCCAGACAACCAACGATCATGCACACCTCCGCCGCAATCGGACGGATCCCGGCGCCTTGGGCGTCGAGGGCGGGCTCTCGGCGGTGCTGCCCGCACTATCCTGGAGGCACGAACTCCCCACGTGGAGCTTTGGCCAGCCTGTGGTACACTTCGGGACGCAAACGAGTGCCCTGG
>DATKDD010000368.1:0-22663 GCA_035512875.1 Gemmatimonadaceae bacterium
ACTGGTGCGACAGGATGGAGAAGCGGGTGGTTCCCTGGGCGAGCTGCAGATTGCCGTGCTGGAGAAATCGGAGTCGCTCGGCGAGCACTGTCTATCCGGCGCGGTGGTCGATCCGCGAGCGATGCGTGAGCTCTTCCCGGACGTACCCGCTGATGAGCTCCCGTTCCGGCGTGAGGTGTCGCAGGAGCGCGTTTACCTGCTCACCGAGGGACGGTCGATACGTCTGCCCACTCCGCCAACGATGCGCAACCACGGCAACTTCATCGCGTCGATTTGCGAGGTGGTGCGCTGGCTGGGCCAACGCGCCGAGCAGGCCGGGGTCAATGTTTTCACCGGATTCCCGGCCGATGCCCTGCTGGTCGACGGCACACGGGTGCGTGGCGTTAGGACGACTTCGACCGGGCTCACGCGGACCGGTGAATCCACCGGCGCGTTCTCCCCTCCTACCGACATCACCGCCCAGGTGACCGTACTGGCGGAAGGAACCCGCGGCACGCTTGCCCAGGCGTGGCTCGAGTGGCAGCAGGTGACCGGCGACAACCCGCAGATCTACGCGCTCGGCGTGAAGGAGATCTGGGAAACCCGCCGGCCACTGGACGCGATCGTTCACACGTTAGGCTGGCCGCTGCCGACCGATGCCTTCGGGGGCAGTTTCATGTACCCGCTCGAGGACAACCTCGTCGCGCTCGGAATCGTCGTTGGGCTCGACTATGGGGACGCCGCACTCGATGTTCACGAACTGCTGCAGCGGATGAAACTCCATCCCCTCTTTCGCCAGTACCTCGAAGGGGGCGAGATGGTGGAGTGGGGAGCCAAGACGATTCCGGAGGGTGGGTACCACGCCATTCCCGCACGCCGCTTCGGCGACGGTGCGCTGCTCTGCGGCGATTCCGCCGGTTTCGTGGAGGTGGCATCGCTCAAGGGCATTCATTACGCCATGCAATCGGGGATGTACGCGGCGCGCGCGATCTTCGAGGGGCTCAAGCGCGGTGATACTTCCGCCGCGGCGCTCGCTTCCTATGACCGCGCAGTGGACGAGAGCTACATTACCACCGATCTGCGTGCTCGTCGCAACATGCGCCTGGCGTTCCAGTCGGGTTTCTACGTTGGCGGCATCAAGGCGTCGCTCATGACACTCACCAAGGGTGCCTTTCCAGGCACGAGGATCGCCTGCGAGTCCGACGCCGAAATGCCTCGCGTGACCCGGCAACACGAGCCGTTCAGGCCCGACGGCAAACTCACCTTCAGCAAGCTCGACGCGAATTTCAAGTCAGGCAACGCGACCCGCGACGACATCCCCTCGCACCTGATCGTCGGAGAGAACGTGCCGCCTCACGTGGCGGAGTTCTACACGCACGTCTGTCCGGCGGGAGTATACGAGCGTGACGGCGACAGGCTGGTGGTCAGTCCCCCCAACTGCATTGATTGCAAGGCAACCGACGTGGTCGGCCCGCGCTGGACCCCTCGCGAGGGCGGGAGCGGGCCCAGGTACCGGCGAATGTGATCGGGTCGAATCTCACTCATCGGGATCGGGCATCCACCGAATCTCGTACAGTTGAATGCGCTGCCGAATGTCGCCGTCCTCGAAAGGCACCGGGCGCGGCGCGTCCACGCGCAGTTGCAGCTCGGCGCAGCGCCTTACGAACTCCGATGCCGCCGAGCGCCCGGGATCGGCGATCGTCGCATGGCCGTCAGGCGCCAGCGTTCGGGAGATCACCTCGGCGACGAGCGATCCGTATTCGCGCTCGTACAGCACGTCCGCGGCCACCACTCTGGGAAAGCGGCCCAGATCTTCGGGGAGCGCTCGCCAGTCCACCATCCGCGTAAGCGGCGGCCGGCCGAGCGCTGCCCGAGTGTTCATCCGCGTGAACGACAAGGCGTCCGCATAGTAGTCAGTCGCCAATACCGAGTAGCCGGCCGTCAGGGCGGCAATCGTGACGAGGCCCAGTCCACAGCCCAGCTCCAGCAGAGGAGCGTTCGACCCGTCCTCCCTGGCAATGCGCGCCGCCATCACCCGGGCCGACGGCCAGAGCTCGGCCCAGTACGGCATCCGTTCGTCCACGGCGAAGTCGTGCTCGTCAATCAGCTCTTCGGCGCTGCGAGGTCCACGGAGCGTCAGGGTCCTCCCGCCGAGCGGCACCTCGTGCTCGATCAGCACGAATCTCCGCTCGAGCGACGCAGCCTCCTCTTCGGGCGACGGGGAGGTCACACCGCGAAGACCGCGTCGCGCGCAGGGCCGTCGCCTAACGGCAAAGCGGTCAGCGTCTCCCCGGCCGCAACATCCGGCCGGTCCATCGGAACCACCAGCAAAGCGTTGGCCCGAATCATCGAGGTCAGAATGCCGGAGCCCTGCGGACCGGTGAGCCTGGCGCCCAGCGACCCATCCGGACGCGGCGTAAGGATCGCGCGAAGAAAGTGCGTGAGGCGTGCGCCGATGCGCACCGGCTCCTCGAGCACCACCGCCACCGGCCTGCGGAAACAGCGCGTATGTCCCAGCAAACGCAGAATCATCGGGCGCACGAAGAGCTCGAACGTCACCATCGTCGATACCGGATTTCCGGGGAGTCCAACCCAGGGCACTCCCGACAGGCTGCCGAAACCGAGCGGCGCTCCCGGTCGCATCCGGATTTTCCAGAAGTCCAACTTTGCGCCAAGGGCGCTGAGTACATCGCGCGTGTAGTCGAACTCGCCGACCGACACGCCCGCGGTGGTGACCAGAAGATCGCTTCCCGACGCCCGCAGCAGGTGCTCACGAAGGTCGGCCGGGTCATCGCGGGCGATGCCGAGATTCACCGGCACGCCGCCGGATTCCCGGATCAGTGCGTGCAGTGTGTAGTTGTTGGAACTGGCGATCTTTCTGCCGGCGCGTACCTCGTGAAATGCATCGAGGTCCACGAGCTCGTCGCCCGAGCCGAGAATGGCTACGCGCGGCCGGCGATGCACCGCGACCGCGGCGGCGCCTATCGACGACAGCACACCGATCTGAGCCGCGCCGAGCGACGTGCCGGCGTCGAGCAGATTGTCTCCTTCGTGAAAGTCCTCGCCGCGCGCGCGCACGTTGCGCGATGCATCCCGGTCATTGCGAATCCGGACGTCGGTAGTGCCACCGTCCGTATCTTCGAGGCGAACGACGGTATCCGCCCCGCCGGGGATTGGCGCCCCGGTCATGATCCGGATTGCAGTGCCTGGCGACACTTCTCCGGTCGCGAAGCCGCCCGCGGCTACCGTCTCGGTGACGCGCAGAGCCACCGGCTCCGCCTCCGACGCGCCGGAAATGTCGACGGCTCGCACGGCGTACCCATCCATGGCCGAATTGTCCCACGGCGGCACCGTGAGGGGCGCGACCGCGGGCTGGGCCAGCACGAGACCTAACGCATCGAGCAGCGGCACCCGCTCCCGGGGGAGCGGGCTTACCCCCTGCATCATGCGCGCGCTCGCCTCGTGCACCGAAAGCATCAGGGCAAGTCCAGTCGCAGGCGCGCCAGCTGTGCCCCGATCCGATCCTGCACCTGCGTCACGTCGGACAGCGGCGCGGTGTAGTTGTTGGCCAGTGCGCTGAACAGCAGCAAGCGTCCGTCGGCGGTCGTCACGTACCCCGACAGGGCGCGCGCCTTGTCGAGCGTGCCGGTCTTGGCGCGCAGATTGCCCTGTGCCGGAGTATCGCGCATTCGGTTGGATATCGTGCCGTCCACCCCCGCGATCGGCAACGCATCGTAGAAAAGCTGAAAGTGCTCGTGCCTGCGCATCACGTCCAGCAACTGCACGATTGCCCGGGGCGACAGATAGTCGTGGCGCGACAGCCCGCTGCCGTCGCGCACGACGAAGCCGAGGGTGTCAACGCCCCAGGACGTCAGGTGCCGGGCGATGACGCGCCTGGCGCTGTCGGCCGTTCCGCTTCCGGTAGCCTCGAGCGCGATGGTCTTGAACAGGATCTCGCCTATCTGATTCTGGGACGGTTTCTCGAACACCGGCAGGATCTCGCGCAGCGGCGGCGATTGCGTCGCGAACAGCGAGTCGACGGTGCCGACGGGTGTGACGACACTGTCGAGCACGGAGATTCCGCGTTCCTGGAACGCCTGCCGGAGGGCCATTAGATATGCCCGTGGCTGATCGCGGTAGGCAAACCGCGTCATGAACGTGTCGTTTGGCGCGATCGTTCCCGTCAGGTGCACGCCCAGCGTAGCCGAGTCCAGTGCCACTCGAATGCGCGGGCGTTGGCGATCGCCGTTCGTCACCGGCTCGCTGGCGGTGAGGATCTGCGCAACGACCGCCGGAAACGACCGCAACGGAAGCGTCTCGATCCGGGCGCTGTCGCCCGCGATTGCGCCACCGATCACCGTCACCCGGCCGAACCCTTCATTGAAGAACAGCTCGTCGACTCCCGCCGAGTAGGGAGCGTGAAAGTCATCCCAGGACCAGCCGTAACCGTACGCCGCATCGGGAAAGGCATCGCCACCCGGCATGAGCCGTCCAGCGATACGCGTAATGCCGCGGGCGCGCAATGAATCGGCAACGGCGCGCAGCGGCGCCAACGCGTCGTCGTTCTGCATCGCGTCGCTCACGCTCGGATCGCCGCGTCCGTAGATGAGCAGGTGCCCATTCAGGGTGCTGTCGGCGACGGTCCCGAGCTTCGCAAAGGTCGTCGCGAACCGGTAGTCCGGACCCAGCCTGTCCAGCGCCACAGCTCCGGTGATCAGCTTCATGTTCGAAGCCGGCATGAACAGCTTGCCGGCGTTGCGCGCGTAAAGCGTGTCGCCATTCAAGGGATCGACCACCAGAACTCCCCAGTGGGCGTTGCGAAACTCCGGGACGCCGACGAGCGAATCGATGTACGGAGCCAGCGACGCTCGTGTGACAGGCGGAGTGAGAGTCGGGGCACCGGTGCCGGCGCCGGACGTTGCCGTTGCGCACGCGGCGAGAGGCAGGAGTGCGAAGGCGAGACACGCGTGTACGAGTCGGGTCATGGGCATTGGATGAGATCGCGCTCGATGAGCGTCGCCAGGTCGGCGAGCCAGTGTGGCGCGGACAGATACAGGGTCGGGATCGGAAAGCCGACCGAGGAATCGTCGGTGACGATGGCCCGGAAGTGCTCGGCGCCTGCCGCCTGCGGCTCGAACAGCGGTGCGGCGTGCGCGACGCGGCGGAAGATCTCGATCTTTGGAAGAGCTGATCGGGTAAACCCCTCGCAGACAATCACTCCCGCGTCCATCATGTGCCGTTCCACGATCGTCTCCAGCGACGGCTCCTCGGCATGACGTTCGATGAGCGCGAACTTGTCGGGCGCGACCATCGCGACCTTCGCCACGTTCCCCTCGTGATAGTGGCGGTACGTATCCGTCGTTTGAGGATCGATGTTGAACGTGTGCGAGCCGTGCTTGATCGTCATGACGCGGTGCCCGCGCGCTCCCAGTTCCGCCGCCAATCGAACCACCAGCGTGGTCTTGCCACTATGCTTGCGGCCGATCACTGCCACCATCGGAGGAAACCGCATCGCGTTCGGCGAGCTCCAGATCGAGAGGAGTATTGATGTTGTGGAACAGCCGCGCCGGATCGCCGAACCGGGTCACCTCGTCAGGCTCCAACCGGGCGACGCGAACGTCGTCGTAAAAGCTCACCACCCGCAGATCGCCGGCGTCCAGCCGGTGCTCGATCGGCGTAAGGCAGGCCGGCGCGTAATACGCGCACAGCGGCTCGACACCGCGTCGGGAATCGCTTGCGGGAACGACTACGTCGGCGTCGGCGGCGCGATCCAGCAATGCGCGCAGGAGCCCCGCGGGCACGAACGGCATGTCCCACGCAACCAGTACCACCGGCGAACCGGCATGCCACAGCGCGGCATGAATTCCCCCGAGGCTTCCCAAACCCGGACGCGCATCGCGCTCGGTGCGCACGCCCGGCAGCCAATCTCGTGCGTCCGGATCGTTGGCGATCAACAAGAGCTCATCGGTGGTCGCCGACAGCGCGGTGGCGACCCGATCGATCACCCGCTCGCCGCGTACCGTGAAGAGCCCCTTGGGCCGACCGCCGTAGCGGGATGCCGCCCCCCCGGCGAGAATGACCCCCGTGCATCGCGCCGTCACACCGGGTGGACCTGCGGATTCCCACTCACCGCACGGCCGATCAGCTGCACGCCGCTCGCACGGGCGATCTCTACCGCCAGGGTGCTGGGTACCGAAGGCGTGGCAATGATCGCCAACTGCGCGCGCGCTGCCTTGAAAGCCAGCTCACCGGAGATCCGACCCGTCACCAGCAGAATCAGATCGGGTAGCGCCCGCTCCGCGACCACTGCCGCCCCGATCACCTTGTCGACCGCGTTATGCCTGCCGATGTCCTCGGCGTGGTGCAGCAGCGAGACGCCGTCGGTGAGTGCGGCCGCATGGATTCCACCTGTGTCCTTGTATCGTTCCCCGCGCGCGAACAGCTCCTTGAACAGTCCGCGTGTCGTCACCAGATCGAGCGGCGGCGGGGGCGCCTTGCGGCGGGGAAGGGAGCTGAGCGAGCCGAGAATCGTAGTTACAGCTCCGCAGCCGGACGCAAGCACGCGGCGGCGATCCGACCGTTCCACAGTATCGTATCGCCCATCCGGCACCTCCGCCCAGAATCCCAGCTCCTTCGCGCACGGACGGAGCGACAGGAGGTCTGCTGCGCTGTCGATGTACCCCTCGCCATGCAGCCAGCCGATTACCAGCTCATCGAGCTGCTCGGGCGTGCACATCCAGGTGACCGCGGGTTGGCCGTTCACCTCCAGCCATACGGGCACCTCGTCTACGGCATCGAGAACCGGCGGCGGCACCAGCGGAGTGGACATGTCCGGAAGATGCGGGCGCGTTGCGCAACCGGGCAAGCTCCGCGGACCAGCCCACGCCGACGCTGACCCTGGGGCTGGATATTCACACGCCTGACGCGCTGAGGCCCGCTTGCCTCAGGGTCGCTGCTCAGGCCGCTCATCCTGTAGATCCTCGTCGCCAATTCGCTCGCTGTAGCCTTCCTGCGTCGGCGAGTCCGGCGGCGCCCACGCCGTGCCCTGCTCGATGGCCGAAGTCACATCGTGCGAGCCATAGAGGCGAGCCTCGAGCTCGTCTTCCTGATCTGCGCTCGCATCGTCGAGTGGGCGGCGTGGACGGCCAAGGGGCTCACCGGAGCTCTCAGCGGCTTCTGCCGAGGCGTCATCAGCGGCTTCAGGAGCCTCGTCGCGGTGGAGGGAGTCCACGACAATGTTGTTTTCGTACCTGGTCAATCCGATGACGTCCGACAACAAGTGATCAGCGATCTGCCGTTCGCCGTCGGTGCCCACCCGGCCACTCAACCTGACGATACCGTCGCTCACGTTCACGACGACACTGGCCGAATCGATCCCGTCATGCCGTTCGATCGTCTCCCGCACGATGGCGCGGAGCTCTCCATCGTTCACGTCATCGAGCTCGAAAATGTCTTCGTAATCGCGCGGCATGTGCGGCTCCTGCTCAACGAGAGTATCGATACGAGAGGCCCACGGAGAGCATGAGGTTATGCGTCCACTCGCTCGTCGAGGACCCTGCGGACAGGATCGGCGTGCTGCCCGTCGGCGCGGTGGTGTACGCCGCCGGATAATCGAGTTGGTACAAGTAGTCCGCCACGTCGACCCGGAACTGCAGCGGACCATCTCGCTCCAGGCGCACGCCGCCACCGAAGGTGAACGCAAACGGAGTGCCGAACTCGAACCCGCCGGGGTCGCCCGACTTGCCGAAGTCAGAGGCAATCCCGACGCCGCCAGCCAGCGATGGTACGAGCCGGCGCCAGCTCTTCTGTCCGGTAAGGTTGAGACTGATGCCGACGTCGGCGATCGTGATCGGCCACGCCCGCGTGCCGAGACTGCGCACGTTCTCCGCGAGCGCAGGGTCCAATACAGTCCGGTCGGTCATGGTACGGGTCAATCGGGCGGTAAACTGTGCCGGTCCGCCAATGCGGATCTCGTAGCGGACGCCGATCGCCGGACCTCCAGCGGGGGCCACCCCCGCTTTGCCTTCCGCACCATTGGAGTAGCCACCGAACAGCGACAGCTCCTGACGGTAGGGCAGATCGCGGAAGGGACTCGCCTCTGGCGCGTGTCCCACGTCCTGAGCGCCCAGCGCGCGAGTCGCCATCTGCGCCGCGAGGAATGCAGTCGCAAGAAGCCTCATCGCGCACCGCTCAGCACGCGAAGGTCGATTCCGGTCATTTCCCGTGGCTGCTCCACCCCGAGCATGCCCAGCATCGTCGGTCCGACGTCTCTGAGGGCTCCACCACCGCGCAACGACCGGTCGCCATCGGGATCGACGATAACCATCGGGACCGGGCTGGTGGTGTGCGCCGTATGCGGACCTCCCGTAGCAGGGTCGATCATCTGCTCGCAGTTGCCGTGATCGGCGGTGACGAGCACCCTCGCACCGGCCGTCTGCGCGCTGCGCAGCACTCTAGTTAGGCATTGATCCACCGTCTCAACCGCGCGGATCGTCGCGTCCAGCCTGCCTGAATGGCCCACCATGTCTCCGTTGGCGTAGTTGCAAAGTATGAAGTCGTGGCGGCGCGACTCGATTGCGCGGCACAGCACGTCGGTAATTCCCGGAGCGCTCATCTCCGGCATGAGGTCGTACGTGGCGACCTGCTGGCTCGGCACGAGCTCGCGCTCCTCGTTTGGGAACGGCGTCTCGTACCCGCAGTTGAAGAAATAGGTCACGTGCGCGTACTTCTCCGTTTCAGCGGTTCGAAACTGCGTCATCCCTCGCTCCGAAAGCACCTCGGCCACAATGCGCGAGAGGACGAGCGGTGGGAACGCCACCGGAATGGTGAAGGTTTCGTCGTACTGCGTCATCGTTGCCGAGCTGATCGCCGGGCGTCCGCGCACTTCGAATGCATCGAAGCCAGGCAGCGTGAGCGCCCGCACGATCTGCCGCATACGGTCGGAGCGGTAGTTGGCGAAGATGATGCCGTCGCCATCACGCACGGTGGAGACGGGCTCGCCATTCTGCTCGATCACTATCGGCTCGATGAACTCATCGGTCACATCGCGCTCGTATGCCGCCTGGATTGCCGCGAGCGGATCTTCGGCACGCGGCCCCTCGCCATGCACAACGGCGCGGTACCACTTCTCGGTACGGGGCCAGCGCTTGTCACGGTCCATGCCGAAGTAGCGACCTCCTATCGATGCGACTCCCGCTCGTCCGCGCGCCACCTCCAGCAACTCGCGCATGAATCCGTGCGCAGACCGGGGGAGGGAGTCGCGACCGTCCAGCAACAGGTGAAGGGACATCCGCACGCCGCACAGCTCGCCCAGATATATGAGCGCGAACAGATGCTCATCGATCGCATGTACTCCTCCCGAGCCCAGAAGCCCCATCAGGTGAAGGGTACCTCCTCGAGCGCGGACGGAGTTGCACACCCCCAGAAAGGCTTCGTTCTGGAAAAAGCTTCCATCGGCGATCGCCGCCGAAATCCGAACCAGGTCCTGGGAAACGGTGCGCCCCGCTCCGAGATTCAAATGCCCGACTTCACTGTTTCCCATTTGACCGGCGGGGAGTCCAACCTCGAGACCCGACGCCGCCAGCAGCGTTCGTGAGGGAGTTCTCCAGAGGGCATCCCACGTGGGGGTATTGCCCAGCGCGATCGCGTTACCTTCAGGTTCCTCCCGATAGCCCCAGCCATCGAGCACCAGCAATACGACGGATCGTTTTACGACTGATGCCATTAATTAGCCGAATTTGGGTGGATTCCCGAGTCGAGCGTCGCGCACATTAGGAGACGCGCGAAATGTACGTGCCACTCTCCGGGCATACCAGCAACGAGGTCCGGCGTTGCCCGAATGGGGACGCCGACGCAAGACCGGTGTATCACCTGCTGACCCAATACCGACGTCGTCATACATGGATTTCAAGCAATACGCAAAGTACCACCGCAGCTTCCTGCTCTTTCTCGCGCTCATCGTGGGTACCGCGCTGGCGGTGGACGCATTCGTGATCTACAAGCGCGTCGCGTACGCGGGGGAGATCAAGCGGCTCCGATCGGGAATGAGCGAGTTGGAGCGAAGGAAGACGGACATCGCGCTCGAGAGCGAAGAGAAACGGCTGACCGTGATGATGGAGCTCATTCGGCGACAGGCAAGGCTCGACAAGCGCATTCACCTGGCCGTGGCGATGGACAGCGCCGTGATGTACCTGGGACGCGAGGGTTCCGTGCTGCGCGAGATCGACATTGAAATCGGTCCTGAGCGGCTGGTCGGCATTCCCCCCGATACCGTCATGCTAGCGCATCCGCGCGGTGAGCGTTCGGTGCAGAAGGTGCTCGGCGCTCGCGATTCGTGGGAGGTACCGCAGTGGGTGTACCTCGAGCGCGGCCTGCCGGTGCCGGAGAAGCGAACGGTGGACGGCGCGTTAGGTCCTATCGCAGTGATTTTGAACGGCGGCCTGGTCATTTACACGATGCCGAGCGTCGGCCCGCTGAACGATTCGACTTACATCCTTCCGGGAAGCATTCGCATCTCGGCTGAAGACCTGCGCGCGGTAGCGCCCAATCTGTCCGCTGGAACGGCGGTCTATTTTTACTGACGGCGGACGGCCGGCCGGATTCCGGCGGGCACCAGCCTAACCCACTCTTTCATGAAGCCATTACTCCGGATCTTTCGGGACAGTCCGAAGATCGCCCTGCTGGCAATCTCCGCGACAATCGCCGTGCTGTTGTTGAGTAGCGTCGTTGTGCTCAACGCCGTCGAAATACGATATCGCCGCGACATCCATCGCATCGGCTTCAACAGCAATTGGGACCTGCTGCACGATGTCCGCACCCGGCTCGGCGTCGAGACGGATTCGCTGGAAACCATGCTCGAGGCGAGTCCGGAGCCTAGCGTTCAGAACGCATACCTCGTCATCAGCCTGGCCGACCGGCGCCTCTGGTACCGCCGAAGCGAAGGAACCGTATACACCACCCGGGTCGCTGTCGGCAGCGGCAAGTCCCTTGTACAGTCGGGAACGCGCAACGAGTGGAAGTTCGATACGCCTCGTGGCCGGCTCCTGGTGCAGAGCAAGGAAGTGGAGCCGGTGTGGGTCCCTCCCGATTGGCATTTCGTGGAGCTGGCGCGCAAGCGGGGACTTGGCGTCGTGAAGCTCGTGCGCGACCGGCCGTTGGACGCTGGCGACGGTTCTCTGATCACCGTCGCAGGGAATTCCGTGGTGCGAAGGCACGCCGACGGCCGAGTCGAGGAGATCGACGTGCGCGAAGACGGCGAGATCGTGGCGGGAGGCAACGTGGTAATTCCGCCATTCGGAACCCACCAGCGGCGTTATCCCGACGTTTTAGGCACCCACCGCTTGAATCTCGGGGACGGTTATGCCCTCCACGGCACGAACAAGCCCGAAACGATTGGCCAAGCGGTCAGTCATGGCTGCGTGCGTCTGAGAAACGAGGACATCGCGTATCTGTACAGCGTTGTGGAGGTTGGCACGCCAGTTTACATATACTGACCGTACGGTCAGTCCCCTTGAGGATCTGAATCGTCAGCAGGTAGACGCACCCGGGGTTGCCGGGATATCTTTCATTTCGTCCCCGAGACAGGGGGCTCTCTGTACAAGGGCTGCCGGCCGGTAACGGTCGGTCCGCAAAGCCGTGAGGCGGTCGGCACAAGGGTGTCGCGCGTCTGTCTGGTTGCCAGAGGAGTAATAACTTGACGCTCAAGTCTTCAAGCGTGCGCCTTGTGAGGCGTACGTCCGCCGTTGTGGGTGTTGCGGTGATAAGTGTGCTCGTCGCAGGTTCAGCCAGAGCCGATCACGCAACGCGCCTCCCGCTAGCCGACTCTGCTTCTGCACCCGACAGCCCCGCTGTCGAGCTTTTCTCATTCGATTCGTTGACCGGATTGAGTGGCAAGCTTCGGGCGAGATTCATTCGCTCGGACTTTGCGCCCAAGGTGCCGTTGCTCGCCGAACTGTTTGGGGATAGTGTGGTCGCCCGGGCGGGGGTGTACACGGTGGACAGTGCCCGCGCCGCGCAGCCATTTGCATTCATCACGATGCGCCCGTTCACCGAGAAGAAGAACGGGCGAATTGGTGCGTATCGAATCGGGAACTGGCCGTCCGAGCGCCGGTCCGCCGCGCGGACCGCCTACGCCAACCCTGAGGGGTTCATCGAGGTGACCCCGGAGAATCAGGATACGTACGTCTCCGAGCACTTCCGCCTGCGCGATTTCCTCACCAAGGATCAGCACGCCGTTTGGCCCAAGTACCTGGTGCTCGACGCGCGTCTACTGGACAAGCTGGAGCTGGTGATCGCCGAGCTCTCGCGCACCGGGGTGCCGGTGCGCCATGTTTCCGTCATGTCGGGATTCCGAACGCCGCAGTACAACCAGCAGGGTGTGGGAGCGGGTGGTCGCGCCCAGACAAGCCGCCATCAGTACGGCGACGCGGCGGATGTGTTCGTGGACAACGATAGGGACGGCCGTATGGATGACTTGAATAACGACGGCCGCGTGAACACCCTCGATGTGGCGGTAATGGTTGCGGCCGTGGAGCGCGTCGAGCGGGCGCATCCGGAGTTGGTCGGCGGCGCCGGCACGTACAAGGCAACGTCCTCGCATGGTCCGTTCTTGCACATAGACGCCCGGGGTCAACGCGCCCGATGGTAGGTCCTGGTCTCAGAAGGCCCTCGCGTAATGACGGGAACGGCGCGTCGCGATCTGGTCGCGCGTCGGCGGGTACGCTGATCGTAACGCTGGCCGCCGCCTTCGTTTTTCTCGGCTTTTATCGTCCGCCTGCGGGAATCGCAAGCGCGCCGTTCGCCCAGGCGAGGGTGCTGGTTCCGCCGGTGCGCGCGGCGCTGAGCGCCTTTGGCCGAAGCGGCGACGTGCGGATGCGGTTCACGCTGCCCGGCGAGCGGCTGGAGTACCCTCTCGAGGTCGGTGGAGATCCCCATACGTTAGGGTACACGTGGGTGCGGCTGGCCGACAGCGTTGTAGTGGATTCGATCCGGCCGCTCGAAGGCGAGGGCTTGATTGCGCCACCTGAGCCGGGATTCTACCAGCTCGCGGTAATGCGCGACGGCGTGCGCCGGGTGGTCGGTGATCTCACGGTGGCGGTGCTCGTGCCGTTCGAAGAGAAGCGGGGTGCAGTTCTCGATGGCTATACCATGGGCACGTTCCTGGCCGAGCGCCGCGGCGGAGTGGAGGAGGACCTTCCGGAGGGATTCGTGCGCGTCGATTCCCGCACCGCCAGTCTTCCCGTTTCGAAGCATCTGCGCCTGGGCGATTTCCTGACGAAGGACACTCAGAACGTGTGGCCTCGTTATGCGGCAATCGATCCGCGCCTGCTCGACAAGCTGGAGCTGGTGATCGACGCCATCGGTGAGCTGCGCGGCGATACGTCAGGCGTTCGCGTCGAGATCGATGTGCATTCCGGCTTCCGCACCCCCTTCTACAACACGCGGAAACGGTTCGCGCGCGACAGCCGCCATACGCACGGCGATGCGATCGATGTAGCGATCGACGCCAACGGCGACGGCCGCATCACCCGAAGCGACACCCGGCTGGTTGCCCTGGCGGTCGAGCGTATCGAGCGGCTGCACCCGGACCTCGTGGGTGGTATGGGTCTCTATACCTCCGCCAAGTACAATCAGGCCTTCGTACACATCGATACCCGTGGTTCGAGGGCGCGCTGGACTGGCTAGGAAATGGGAAACGGGTATGGGATTGGGAGTTGGAATCGGGAATCGGGAATCGAATGTGCAGTGCTCCGGGTCGGAGCGCTGTTTTTTTTCGGGGGTGAGTGAGTTGGATCGCTTCGCTGGGATGTGGAACGCAAATGTCCCTCGTGCAAAGTCCGGTATCGGCGCAGATTGTAACCTCACCCCGGTCTGAAATCTCGATTCCCGGTTCCCCCCATTCCCGATTGCCGACCAATGAACTCCGTTCTTCGCGACCGAATCATCCGCAAACTCGAGGAGCTGCCGGATGAGCGCGTCTACGCGGTCCTCGATTACATCGAATTCCTCGATTCCCGCTATGCCACGCGGCAAGCGCCGTCGAACGCGTTTCAGCGATTCGCCGAGGGCATGGAGGACACGATGAGGGCGGGGCGGGTATCCGCCGCCACGATCGGAGAGACGATGAACTATCTGAGCAAGGCTATGGGCGTACTGTCCGGAGCGGTCGCCGCTGGCAAGTCGGTTGCAACCGACGTGATCGACGCCGCGACACGGCCGGTGCCGCGTTCGGGCGATTCTCCCACTCCGCCCGTGCCGGGGCGGACGCCGGAGAGCCAGCCACCTTCGAGTGAGGGAACATCAACGTGATTTCATCGTCAGGTGCGACGGCGGGACGCAAGCGTGCAGCCGCCGCGGCCGACCACGCGGAGCGGGCTACCAACCGCTCCCAGCTTCGCACCGGGTTCAAGAGAACCATCCTGGCCACCATCCGGCAGTTTCCCAACTACCTGCGCCTGCTCGGTGGACTGATCACCGATCGGCGGGTATCGGGGGTGGACAAGCTGCTGGTGGCCGGAGCGTTTGCGTATATCGTGATGCCGCTCGACCTCCTGCCTGACGTGATACCGTTTCTGGGCCAGGTGGATGACATCTACCTCCTGATGCTCGCCCTGGAGCGGCTGATCGCCAATGCGGGTGCGTCGGTGGTGTCATCGCATTGGCATGGTCCGATTTCGGCGTTGAGCCGCGGCAACCTGCAGAGCGTGCTTGTGGCGGCGTCGTTCTTCCTGCCGCGGAGAATGAAGAAACGGCTCAGGAAGCTGGCGGTGTGAAGCGCGAACGCATCGTAGTTCCAGCCCCGCGATGTGCATTGGAGCGCGACCGCGAGGACCCGGAGTCGAAGTCTTCGTCGAGGATGTTCGGTTAGTGGCCTGGAGGGCCGCTACTAGACTTCGCCCCGGTGCACTTCTAGCTTTCGCCATGGCTACCACCACCCGCACGGAAGTTCGGCCCGCTCCCCCGGTTTCCCCCGGAAGCGGGCCGTCGCACATCAGGCAGCCCGTGCGCACCGGTATCGACCGGGTGCGCGAGCAATCGGCGCTCACGTTCGACGACGTTCTGCTCGCGCCGAGGCATTCCGAGGTGCATCCCAAGGATGTCTCGACTACCTCGCACTTCTCGCGCGGCATTGCGCTCAACGTGCCGCTCGTCTCGGCGGCGATGGATACCGTGACCGAGAGCGCGATGGCGATCGCGATGGCGCGGGCGGGCGGGATCGGCGTGATCCACAAGAACATGTCGGTGGATCGTCAGGCGGCGGAGGTCGACCGGGTGAAGCGCTCGGAGAGCGGAATGATCCTCAATCCGATCACGCTCGCGCCTGACGCGACGCTGCGCGAAGCGAGCACGCTGATGAAGCGGTTCAAGATCTCCGGGGTGCCGATCGTCGACCGTGAGGGAAAGCTGGTGGGAATAATCACGAATCGGGATCTGCAGTTCGAGCGCGAGCTCGACCGCCCGCTTCGTGAGGTGATGACCAAGGACCGGCTCGTCACGGCCCCCGAGGGAACGACGCTCGATGAGGCGGAGCGTATTCTGGGTAAGAACCGGATCGAGAAGCTTCCGGTGGTGAACGGTGATGGGGTACTTCGCGGGCTGATCACGGTCAAGGACATCCACAAGCGGCGCGAGCATCCTCACGCCAACAAGGACCGCCACGGCCGTCTGCGCGTTGCCGGGGCGATCGGCGCCGGCTCGGACTTTCTGGACCGGGCGATGGCGCTCATCGATGCCGGTGTCGATGCGCTGGTGATCGATACCGCGCATGGACACAGCGATGGCGTGCTGCGCGCGACGTCGACCGTGCGGGAGCGGTTTCCGGAGGCGCAACTGGTCGCCGGCAACGTTGCCAGTCGTGAGGGCGCCGCGGCGCTGGTGGAGCGTGGAGTGGATGCGGTGAAGGTCGGCGTCGGTCCGGGATCGATCTGCACCACCCGCGTGGTTACCGGTGTCGGCGTGCCGCAGCTCACTGCCATATTCGAAGCGGTCGAAGGGGCCGGCGATGTGCCCGTTATCGCCGATGGCGGCATCAAGTACTCTGGCGACATCGTGAAGGCGCTCGCTGCCGGAGCGTCCTCGGTAATGATGGGCTCGATGCTCGCCGGCACGGAGGAGAGCCCGGGCGAAGCGTTCCTTCTGGAGGGGCGGCGGTACAAGATGGTGCGCGGAATGGGCAGTCTTTCGGCGATGCAGGATGGGAGCGCCGACCGGTACTTTCAGGAAGGGGAGATGTCGCCGCGTAAGCTGGTGCCCGAAGGCATCGAGGGGCGGGTGCCTTACAAGGGGCCGGTCGGGGACGTGCTCTATCAGATGATCGGCGGTCTGCACAGCGGCATGGGGTATGTCGGGTGCGGATCGGTACAGGAGCTGCGGACGCAAACCGAGTTCGTGCGCATAACGACGGCCGGCCTCCGCGAGTCGCACCCCCACGATGTGACCATTACGCGCGAAGCGCCGAACTACTCTGTGTGACATGGGCCTGACGGCCGCCCCCCGACGCGTTGCGCCTCCAGCCACCGCGCGAGCCGGTCGCGCTTCGTGCTGACGGTACCCGCGCACCGGCGCGCCTCCATTGAGCTTCTCGCCGCCCGGCTGTGCCCCGGAATGACGGTCGCGCTGTCGACGCACATCAATGCCGATGGCGATGGCTGCGGCTCGGAGACGGCGCTTGCCCGGCTGCTCGCCCAGCTGAACATTCACGCGCGCATAGTCAATCCCACGCCCTGGCCCAGGATGTTCGACTTTCTGCTCGGGGACGACATCGAAGAGCGGAGCAGCGAGGGGGCCGCCGGTCTCAGTGGCGTTGACATGCTGATCGTCCTCGACATCAGCGATGTGCAGCGGTTAGGCGCTCTTGCCGACACGGTGCGCACGTTGAAGGTCCCCCGGCTGGTGATCGATCACCACGTGCCGCATGACGAGCCGGCTGGTGACGTGTTGTTCGCCGATACCACCGCATCGGCGACCGGGGAGCTGGTGTACGATTTTGCCCGCGTGCTCGATCTGCGGATCACCCCCGAAATCGCCCGCTCGATATACACCGCGCTGGTCACCGACACCGGGGGCTTTCGGTTCAGCAATACCACACCCCGGTGCCACGGCGTGGCAGCTGAGCTGTTGGCGGCGGGCGTGGATCCGGAGCAGATGTATCAGCGTATCTACGCCTCGGTGCCGGTCGGCCGGCTTCGCCTGTTGCGCGAGGCGCTCGAGACACTCGAAGTCGACGAGGCCGCGGGCCTGTCGTGGATCTCGCTCCCCGCCGGAGTCCTCGAGCGGTACAACCTCCGCTCCGAGGAGCTCGATGGCCTGGCCGAGCATCCGCGGTCGATTGACGGCACGCGGATGGCCCTCTTTTTCCGCGACCTGGGCCATGGGCAGGTGAAGGTGAGCTTTCGCAGCACCGGACCCGTGGATGTGAACGCTTTTGCGCGCCAGTTTGGCGGTGGCGGGCATGCCAAAGCCTCAGGCGCGCTGATTGCCGGCTCGCTCGACTCGGTGCGGGCGACGGTCGTAAGCGCGGCGCGCGAATTTCTCGCAAACGGCGCGAGCTGACTCCGCGGCGCGCTTGCATTCGTCCGTCGCGGTTCTAGCTTGCGAAGCATGCGGGAAGCACGACAACGCGGACGTGAGGCAGCTACGATTCGCCGTATTCGGACAGCGCTCGAAGGTCTTCGCACGCTTCTGCCGCCGGAGATTTCCCGGGTGGAACTGGTCGAGTTTCGATTCGACAGCGGGGTCGCCGTATTGCGGCTGTCCGGCGACTGCCCGGATTGCGATCTGACCGCCGGACACCTTCGCCAGGGGATCGAGGCCAATTTGCGGCAGCGCGTCCCGGAGATCCGCGAAGTGCGCGCCGTCTAAGCATCGAGGACACGATCATGAGTGAATCGCTGGCGGCGGAGATCGCTGCCGCGCTGCAGCATGTCATCAATCCCCGCACGGGCAGGTCGGTTGCCGCCGATGGAATGGTGGACGCCATTCGGCGCGAGGCCGACGGCCGCGTGCGGATGAACTTCTATCTTGGAGCGCAGGATCCGGCTTCGCTGGTGCGTGAAATTCGTCAGGCGGCAGAGCGCGTGGCCGAGGGTGCATCGGTGGTCGTGGATGTGAAGGACCCCGGCGCCCGCGAACAGCCGGCGGCGCAGCCGCCCGCTCGTCCGGCGGCCAAGCCGGGTACCGGCCGGGCCCTGCCGGTAATGGAGGCGCCCCGCGCCGCGGCGCCGCCGCGTCCGTCCGCGCCGACCCCGGTCGCCTATCCAAACCTCGGGCGCATCATCGCCGTCTCGTCAGGCAAGGGCGGGGTCGGCAAGAGCACCGTGGCGAGCAATCTGGCGGTCGCGCTGGCGCGCGATGGCGCGCGCGTTGGGCTGATGGACGCCGACATCTACGGCCCCAACCAGCCGCGAATGATGGGCGTGCAGGAGCAACCGCGCGTTGATCAGGCGCGCCAGCAGATCATTCCGCTCGAAGCGCATGGGGTGAAGCTGATGAGCATCGGCTTCATGGTCGAGCGCGACCAGCCGGCCATCTGGCGCGGGCCGATCGTCATGAAGGTGATCACCCAGTTTCTGCGCGATGTACAGTGGGGAGAGTTGGACTACTTCCTCGTCGACATGCCGCCGGGTACCGGCGATGCGCAGCTTTCACTGGTGCAGGCGACCCACGTGCACGGCGCGATCATTGTGACGACGCCGCAGGAGATGTCGGTCGGCGACGCGTTGCGTGGCGCCAAGATGTTCGAGCGCGTCAACGTGCCGGTGCTGGGCATCGTCGAGAACATGAGCTGGTTTCATTGCCCCCACTGCGACGAGCCGAGCCCCTTGTTCGGAAGGGGCGGTGGCGCGCGCCTGGCGGCGGAGCTGGGGATTCCGTTGCTAGGCGAGATTCCGCTGGTACCTGCGGTGCTCACCGCCGGCGATGCGGGCACTCCGATCGTCGTCGCCGACCCGGATTCGCCGGCCTCGGCTGCCTTGCGAGAAGTGGCGGCGCGGGTAGCCGAAGCGGCGGCGGTGCTGCCCGCCAACTGATCGCCTGCGCCGCGGAAGGCGTCCCGTGATCACGCTGCTGACCGACTTCGGTACCGCCGATGGCTACGTCGGCGAAATGAAGGGGGTCCTCGCCTCCCTGGCCCCCGGAGTGCCGCTGGTGGACATCGCCCACGATCTGCCGGCGCAGGATGTGGAAGCGGCGCGCCTGGCGCTGGCCCGATACTGGCGCCGCTTTCCCGAGGGACCGGTGCACATGGTGGTAGTCGATCCCGGAGTCGGCACCGATCGAGCGCCGCTCGCGGTCGGGAGTCTGGGCCGCCTGTTCGTCGGCCCCGACAACGGCGTTCTTTCGCCGGCGTTGCTGATACCGGGCTCCGTCGCGGTGCAGCTTCCGGCGCCTATCGCCGCCGCGCCCACGTTCCACGGACGCGATGTGTTCGCCCCCGCCGCAGCGATGCTGGCGTGCGGCGCCGCACTGGATTCGCTCGGCGACCATGCGAATAGTCCCGTCGTTCGCCGCACGGCGGAGCCCCACCGCCTGCCTGACGGGTCGATCGAAGGCGAGGTGATCACCATCGACCGCTTCGGCAACTGCGTCACGAACCTGCTTGCGCCGCGCGGCGGCACCGTGCACGCCGCGGGACGCGACCTCGAGCTGCGGCGCACGTACGCCGATGTCGCTCGGGGGAGCCCGCTGGCACTCACCGGCTCCAACGGACTCGTAGAGGTGGCCGTGCGCGACGGGAGCGCCGCCGCGGAACTCGCACTTCGGCGCGGAGACCGCGTCGTGCTACGTCCGGCTCGTCCCTAACGGCTGAACGCGCTCGATGCGGTCGGTCGAAGCCTTGCCAGGCTCGCTGGTGGTGACGACCCGGCCGGCATAGACCGCGTTGGTGCGCGGCTTTACCGCTCCCGTGCCGTGGTGCAACTCGCTGTTCAGCTCACCGCCAACGAGGATCACCAGCATCGTCAGGTACATCCACGTCAGCAGAATGATCACCGCGCCGATGGTGCCGTATGTCTTGTTGTACGATCCGAAGTTCACCACGTAGGCGCGGAAGGCGAGCGTGACCAGGATCCAGAGGACGGTCGCCGCCACCGCCCCCACCAGCACCTGAGCCTTGCTCTGCCGCAGGTTGGGCAGGAAGTAGTAGATCATCCACATCATTGCGACCAGAATAACGAACGCCAGCGGGTACTGAACAATCAGCCAGAGCGTTCGCGTGCTCTCCGTTCCAGACACCAGCGAGACGACCCAATTGATGATCTCCGGGCCGGCGAGCATGATGGTACTGGCGATGAACAGAGAAAGGCCCGCGACGATCACGGCGCCGAGAGCAATGAGCCGCTTTCGCCACCACGGTCGTGACTCCCCGATATCGTACGCCCGGTTCAGCGCAAATATGAGGTTGTTGAAGACGTTGGAACCTGTCCACGCGGCAAGCACCAGACCGATGGAGATGAGTCCCGGCGCATTCTCCGAGAATACCACGTCATCTACCACACCTCGCACCAATCCCAGCGCGTCGGGCGGAAGGAATTGCTCGGCCTGGCCGGTGACCCACGAGATTATTCCCTCGGGATCCCCGAGCAATCCAACGAGGGGTGTGGTGAACAGCAGCAGCGGAAACAGCGAGAAGAAAAAATAGTACGCCGTCTGTGCCGCCAACCCCAGCACGTTGTCGTCCAGTATCTCCTTGCCGGTGTTCTTCAACAACGGCCCTACGCGATACCCCTTGATGACCATCCAGCCTCCCAGCTACGAAAAAACCCCGGCTTACGGACGGGGCAAGGTGTAGGCCAGCCATCGCATCGCGCGTCACTCCACGATCCACTTCAGGTTGAGCGTGCCGAAGCTGGTGCGCGCATCGATTACCACGCGCTGTTTGGCCGTGTCCCAATCATCGCTCACGTGCGCATCGTCGCGCTGGCTGAGCCCTGTCGCATCGAAGGTGCCGAGCACGCGGGAATGCTTGACGCGCACACCGGTGCCCCGCGGTACCCGGATCGTCGCCGCGCCGAACGTGAGCGCTACCTGCAGTTTTCTTTCTCCTTGCCAGGCACCGCTCAGATCCAGATCGATGCTCGCCGCGCCCCCGGTAATGCGCATGCGATCAGCGTTGGCGTTGCCCAACTTCCGGATCTCCACACGCGCCACCCCGGCGTCGATCGTCAATTCATGCATAGCGACCGGATTGGCGGTGCCGAACTGCAGGGTGATTTCACTAGCGCCGGAATTGATCGCCAGGCGCGACACCGCAACTCCGCTCAGATCGATCTCCGCACTCGTTGCTCCGAGATCGAGATGCAGGTCCACCGGATGCGCACGTGACAGCTCGAGCGCCAGAGTACCCTCTTCCGCGCCGCCACCGATGCGCAACGGCACGTCGGTGTCGCCACGGACTCCCATGCGTAGCGTGTTCGAAGCGAGATCGAAGGTACGCACCGGCTCGAAGCGGTTGGCATCGTATCGCAGGCGGGAGCGGTATAGAATCGTATCCGACGCTGCACCGATGGACAGCGCGCCCACCGTATAATCAACGCGAACGCGAAGGGTATCCGCCGCTCTCGATTGTCGCTCGGCGGTCACCGTGCGCCATGCTTGCGCGGACAGCAGAGTTGGCGCCGTCAGAGCCAGCGGAGCCATTAGAAGGACCGCCGAGTGCTTCATAAGCGGTGCGAGCCGGGGGCGGGGGTCGGCCGGCGCGCCGCCGTCACTCCGCTCACCGGTGTCGGGGTCTGCCACATGTCGTCAGGCATGATGATCGGACCATCATCCTGCGGTATCGCGTCGCGCGTACCACCGCGCGTCAGGATCGTGGCGCCCAGGCCGGTCGTGAGCGCCACCCAGGTCATGAGCCCGACTACCGCGCGCAACAGCGCACCGGCCACGGCCACGTTCGCCAGCGCCGCCGCCAGCACCCACGCGGCAACGTAGACGGCGAGCCCGATGAAAAGTGATAACGCAACCGGACTCGACCGCGACCCACGCATTCGCGAGGCGAGGGTGTCGCCGCTGGCGAAGGCAACCGCGAGAAAGCCGAGAGTGATGGCGCCGGCCACGGCAGTGAGGAATGCGACGAGAGCTATGGGAATGACGAGCAGGCCGACTATCGTGATGGCGAGCACGACTATGATCGTGAGCAGCGCCGGGAAGAACGCCAGCTGGCCGACCAGGCCAAAGAGCAGCGAGCGACCGAATCGGACGCGCACGGCATCGGCGACGCGCTCCAGATTCCGCCGGGCCAGCAGCAGCACAACGAGGCCGATCGTGGCCAGGACGAGGGCCCACCCCAGAGCCAATGCAATCGCTGACCGATGCACGGTGGGCGATTCGCGGGCTTGCAGCACCGTCTCGACGATCTCCCCGCCCACCTCCCCGCCTTCGAGCTGCACGGTGCCGCCAGCAGCGATCACGGAGCCGCTGATCCGAGCCCCCGGCTGCACTGTCACGTTGCCGCCCAGGGCCACTACGTCGCCGTCTACGGTGCCCGCGACGCGCAGGTCGCCGCGGAGCGTGACGAGGTCGCCCTGCACCGACTCACCGGCCGCTACCGTCACATCGCCGCTGCGCAGTGCATCGGCGCCGGGGAGCGACACGCCGCCTTCGCGCTCGGCGTTGCGAAGCCAGGTCGAGACGGAGTCCCGATCGCCGCCTCCCGCACTGCGCTGGGCGCCGGCGGAAGGTGCTGCGATGG
>DATKDD010000369.1:0-4469 GCA_035512875.1 Gemmatimonadaceae bacterium
GGAGCGTCCGCCTTGCTCACGTTGGAAGGTCGTCCGCCAAGCGTAAAGTAAAAGCCGGGGACGCGCTCGGCAAAGAAGGAAAAGTCTTCGGCACCCGTCTCAGGCGGCAGCACGGTCACGTGATCCACGCCCGCCACCGCCTGCAACACGGGCACGGCTTTCAGCGTGAGCGACGTATCGTTGTATGTCACCGGGTACGACATCGAGAAGGGAATCGAGACTTCCACGGTTGCGCCCATGGCCGCCGCAGTGTTCTGCGCTATCGAGCGAACGCGGTCATGCAGCAGCCGCCGATCGTCCGGGTCGAGGGCCCGGAGAGTGCCGATCAGCTCCACCTGCTCCGGTACGATGTTCGACCTGACTCCGCCGGAAATCTTGCCGACTGTTACGACGGCCGGATTTTCCGCGAGATTGACGTTGCGGCTGACGATGGTCTGCAGCGCCGTGACGATGTGCGCGGCGGCCACGACGGGGTCGACGCCGTTCCACGGCGCGGCGCCATGCGTCTGGCGTCCCTTCACGACGATCCGGTAATCGTCCGCGCTCGCCATCGCCCCGCGGGGGGTGTAGTACAGGCCGCCGACTTCCTGCTGCGACGAGATGTGCAGCCCGAAGATCGCGTCCACCGCGGGACTGCCGAGCACGCCCTCTTTCACCATCAACTCGGCGCCGCCCTCTTCTCCCAGCGGCGGACCTTCTTCAGCCGGCTGGAAGATGAACTTCACCGTGCCCGGCAAATCGTCGCGCATGCCGGCCAGAGCCTCAGCGGCACCCATCAGGATGGCGACGTGGGTGTCGTGACCGCAGGCGTGCATCACACCGACCGTTTGGCCGTTGTACGTCCCCGTCGCCTTCGAGGCGAACGGTACGTCGACCCGCTCGGTAACGGGCAGCGCGTCCATGTCGGCCCGCAGGGCTACGGTCGGCCCGGGCCGGCCACCGCGCAGAATTCCCACGACGCCCGTATGCGCGACACCTGTCTGCACTTCGATACCGAGCGAGCGCAAGTGCGCGGCGACGATCCCCGCCGTGCGCACTTCGCGGTTACCAAGCTCCGGGTGCTGGTGAATGTCGCGGCGCCAGGCGATCACCCGCGGCTCGAGCGCAGCTATGCGCGCCTCGGCAGAAGGACTCAGCGCTGGAGCAGGGCTCTGCCCCTCGAGGGAGCCCGCGGCCAGCGCGATCGCGAGCACGCCGATCCGATTCGCTGCGCTATGTCGAAACATTGTCATTCTCTTCCTCGAGTTGTGGGTGAAGGATCAGCGCACCAGGTGAAATTCAGTCTGCCGGCCGAGAGCCCATGCATTCCTCCCAGCCGGGTCGATCATCATGTCTTCCTCCAGCGCCATCCGGACGCGCTGGCCATTCCATTCCGGTATCGCAGACGTGGCCTGGAGCTCGATGGAGAACCACATCGACGGGATGACCTTCGCGTCGCCGCGGCCGGGCACTCCGTCCTGATAATCCCAGAGACCGATCAGCGGCCCGGCACCGTGACCGTGCATGCCGATTGGGTGCGTATACACCGTCCCGTCGATTCCTTCGGAGCGCATCCTCGAGAGTGAGGACTGCAGCACCTCGTTGCCTGTCCGCCCGGGCCTGAGCTCGTCCATCACGATGTCCTGAAGACGGTTGCCTCTACGCAGCGCGGCGACGAGTCCCGGCGGGGGAGCGGTCTCCCCGTCCAGGAGAACGTATCCCATGTGCTGGGTATCGGTATGCAGGCCCAGGGCGACTACGCCGAAATCGCAGTGCAGCACGTCGCCGCGCTGGATGAACGGATTCGCGCCGAGCTCGGCAGCGCTCACGCCGTGCCGCTGGACCTCGACGGACGGCTGAAACCAGCTGCCGAGCCCCAGATCGTTCACGCGCTGCCGCATCCACCACACGACGTCTTCCGTACGCGTCACGCCCGGGGTGATGACCGCGCTCGAGAATGCCGTCTCGATGATCTCCCACGCGATCTCCTGCAGCTGCCGGTAAAACACCGCTTCCTCCGGCAGGCGGGTGGCGATCAGATCCACGGCCAGCCCGTCGTGGCGCACGAACCGGCTCGTCCACCTTTCGCCCAGCGCTTCGGTCATTCCCTCCAGCTCGCCCGCGGTGAGCCCGTCGCTGAAAGCAAAGACACGGGACACGTTCACCGCGATCGTCCTCGGATCGCGCTCCTCGATCACCTGCTTCAGGGCAATCCACTGCTCGTCGCCCCAGAGCTCGGCGTTGCGCTCGGCGCGCGCGCCGGCCGGGCCGGCGGCGGGTTTGGTGGACCGCACGGCGGTATACACGCCGCCCTGTGAGCTGCCGCCGAGCGCGATCCGGTCGACGGAATCAGCGCGCAGCGAGAAGACGTAGATGGTTCTGCGGCGCGCGGCGAAAGTCGTCGGTGACACCAGGGACGTGAACACGGGGTCTTCGTTGTACTCCCGCATGGGTATCACCCACATGTCGACGCCGTACTTGCGCATGAGCGCAGGCAGGACCGTGGCCATTCTAGATTCCAGCCACCGTTGCCGCGTATCCGCCTGCTCGCGGAGGGTGCCGAAGGGGCGCTCGGGCAACGTGGGCTGCGCTGTCGCGCCGGCCGGCAGTGCGGCGATGAGGAGCGCGGATAGGGCCAAGCGGTACACGGGCCGCATGAGGTCGGATTCGGTGGGGCGAGTCACGCGTCCAGGTTGGAGAAAAGACAGCAGAGATTGGGGTCGATCGTCACTGCTCATTTTGCAGGTAGCGCGGGGGCAGCGGGTTGTTCGGGCGTTCCGCCTCCCAGAAAACGGAGACCACCCACCAGCGTGTGCCGTCGTTCATGAGTTGAATGCTGTTGATTCCGCGGATCACCATGCTGTCCGTCTCGGTGCGGCCCTTGTACGTGCTGAACACGTGAGCGATGTGCCCGAACTGCTCCACGCGCCGCGCAATCTCGCGCTCGCGGAATCCGACGCGCTCGAGCTGCGGCCCGGAGCCGGCGATGTAGTCGTTGACGCCAAGGATGCGCATTCCGATGGTGCCGTCGGGACGCCGGATGGTGGGCATCAACTTTCCCCCGGGGACGAACAGGGAGCGCATGCGATTCCAGTTGCGCGCCTGGCCTACGCCGCCGGAGATGACGTCGTACAGCGCAGAGATGATCGCGTCGATCGACTCGACGTCCGCTGCGGCTGCCCGGGGAGCGGTGACGATGACCGGCATGACGGCTGGTGGGGCGAGTGAGGCCTGCGCCAGCACGGTCGCAACAGCGGGTCCGAGGGCGAACACGGCGAGTAGAAACACGTAGGTGACTTTGTGCACGATCGCTCCGTAGGGGTTGTCGTCGTAGGGACGAAAGATGCGGATTGCGCTGCCTTTCCCGCAAATGCGCGCGCTTAGATGCTATCTCGCGGCGCAAGCACTAACCGAAAGCCGATGCACCCATCGTGAAACTCGCGTGCCATCTGGTATCTCATGTGTACGGTGCAGTGAGCCGCCCAATTGTGGAAGCACCCACCCCGCAACACCCGCTCATCCCCCGCGCCGTCAAACGCCGTTCCATCGGCTGGAATGGCATTCACGTCACTCGTGTGAACGTCCCGACACCATTCCCAGACGTTGCCGGACATGTCATAGATGCCGAGCTGATTCGGTGCCTTGAGTGCGACGGGCTGAGTATGATCTCCGTGACGCCGGTCGTACCAAGCCACCGCCGCGATGTCGTTGCTGCCACTGAATCGGAACCCGTCGCGCCAGCTCGGCCCGCCGCGCGCCGCGTATTCCCACTCTGTTTCGGAAGGCAGCCGAAATAGGGCCGGTCCATCCAGCGCGGAGGACACCTCTGTCGCCACGCGACTGGAGTTGAGGCAATCCAGAAAACCGCCTGGCTGCATGACCGCGTCCCACGAGAGGTTCTCGACCGGCAACGAAGAACGACTGCGTCAGGGGAACTGCCCCCACGTAGAAGTCGCGCACTTCGACGAGCCGCGCAGGAGGCTCTCCGAAGGAATAAGGGTGGCTATCCGTGCCGCGAACCCGGACGAATACCAGTTCGCGATCTCCGTCGGCGTCCGTCCAACCGTACCTGATCGTTTCCGGCCGCATGACTCCAAGATAATTGCGGGCCGTGCCCCGACCCTAGAAACAGCTTTAAGATCGTAAGTCAACTCGTTGTGAACAAAGTGTTTCGCTAGCTACGGCCAACGCTTGGGCGGGCGTTGACTTCTATCGCCCAGCCGTCTACATTCCATCTGTTAGCACTCTGAAATCGCGAGTGCTAACGACGCAAATTGATCGGTTATTGGTCGCCGTTTTTCCCCCGGACCATAAACCAAAAACCAACAACCGCTCCTGGAGGATTCAACACCCTATGGCAACCAAAACCGCCACAGCCACGAAGGTCAGCCCGCTGGCCGATCGTGTAGTCGTCCGTCCGCTCGAAGAGACCGAAACCATGCGCGGCGGCCTCTTCATCCCCGACACGGCCAAGGAAAAGCCGCAACAGG
>DATKDD010000370.1:0-5450 GCA_035512875.1 Gemmatimonadaceae bacterium
ATCTGCGTACGAACCTCTGCATCATCGATCTTGAACAGCGGCGCACCGCGCGCGACCAGCCGCCCCTCCCGGAACAGAATCGCGGTGATGCGGCCCTCTACATCGGGCCGCAGTTCTATCGACTGCTCCGCTTCGATCTGCCCGGTAGCATTAATCGCCTCGACGACCGTATCGCGCGCCGCAATCGCCACTTCCACCGGCGATGGCGGCCGCGCGTCTCCGGCAGCGCCCGGATTGGCAGCGCTGTCGGCCTGCTTGCATGAGAGAAGCACCGCCAGCACCGCACCAGCCCACACAATGCGTGTGACCAAGCGACATCGTACCACAGATCCCGCAGATTGCATCATCAAGAGTTCACCACAGAAGAATTGATCAACTATCCCGGGGGCCGTTTGCACGTGAGCATGCAGTCTTGCCGGCCCCAGTCAAGGTTCTGTTAGGATGCTTAACAATGAACGCGCAACGAAGAAAAAAAAAGGAACAGCAACCGCACATTACACAGACTTCACAGATTTAGTAGACACCCGCCGGCTCCAACTTCAGGGCTCGAACTGTATGTGATTCATCTGCGAAATCTGCGAAATCTGCGGTTACCGTTGTTGTTCAAGAACGCCTGGGAAGCCCAGTTTCAGGCTTACGCGAAGAGTGCGTATCTGCGGTCGGAGAAGCGGCATCAATCGCCCTCCACGAACGCCGGCGCCGGCGCTGGCCGCCGCACCCGCGATCGCGCCGCGTCGAGCAGGACGTATACGGCCGGCACCAGAAACAACGTCAGTACCGTCGAGAAGAACAATCCGCCGACGATCGCGTAGCCTAACGGCCGGCGGCTCACCGAGCCGGCGCCGAGCCCGAGGGCGATCGGCAGCGCGCCCATGATCGTCGCCACCGACGTCATGAGAATCGGACGCAGGCGGATCCGTCCCGCCTCCAGCACCGCCGCAATCGTCTCCACTCCCTCTCGCTTCAGCTTGTTGGCGTACTCCACCAGCAGGATGCTGTTCTTGGTGACCAGCCCGATCAGCAGAATCATTCCGATTTGACTGTACAGGTTTATCGTCGAACCGGCCAGCAGCAGCGTGCCTAGCGCGCCGGCAACCGCCAGGGGTACCGAGAGCAGCACGGTGAATGGATGCACGAGCGACTCGAATTGCGATGCGAGCACCATGAATACCACCACCAGTGCCAACGCGAACGCGAAGTAGAGCGCGTTACCGCTCTCGTTCAGTTCACGCGACTCGCCAGCCAGCTCGACGCTGCTCCCCCGCGGCAGCACCGCGTTCGCCACACGATCCAATGAATCGAGCGCCGCGCCGAGTGTGAAGCCCGGCGCCAGCGCTGCCGACAGTGTGAACGAGCGCACGCGGTTGAAATGATTGAGCTGCCGCGGCCCTACCGTCTCCTCAATGCGAGCCACCGCGCTCAGTTGCACGAGGCTTCCGTCGCGTCCGCGCACGAACAGCCCTGTCATGTCGCTCGGCGTTGCGCGCGCTTCGGGGTCGAGTTGCACCAGCACGTCGTACAGCTTGTTGTCGCGGGTGAACGTGCTCACCCGGCTCGATGCGAGCAGCGTCTGCAGCGTACCGGCAATGTCCCGGACGGAAACGCCGAGATCCTCCGCGCGATCACGCTCGAAGTTGACTGTCAGTTCCGGCTTGTTCACGCGGAGATCGGTATCCACGTTCTGCAGCCCCGGAATCTGGCGAGCCGCTGAGGTGAGCCTCTCCATCGCCACCGCGAGCGAATCGAAATCGGGATGCCTGACGACGAACTGGACCGGATTCCCAAAGCCGAACGCCGGAGGGTTGCTGGCAAAGGCGAAGATGCCCGGAATCTGCATCAGTTGCGGCTGCACCTCGGCGAGAACATCCTGCACCGAACGATTGCGCACCGACCAGTCGGTGAGCCGGGTGAAGATGATTCCGCCGTTCACGCGGCCTCCGAAGCCGACGATGGCGAAATAGGAAGAGATGTCAGGCGTGTTGCCGAGCACCTCTTCCACGCGCTGTGTGTATTCGTTCGTGTATGCCAGCGTTGCGCCTTCCGGCGCCACGATGAACGTCGCAAAGAAACCGCGATCTTCCGACGGAACGAACTCGCGCTCGAGCGAACGAAATACCCCTACCGACAGGAGCATGATCACCGCCGCAACTCCAACGGTAATCCACCGGAATCGAACAGCACGAACGAGCAACCGGGTATATCCCGCGGCGATCCCGTCGAATCCGCGCTCGAGGCTCTGATATACTCGTCCGTGGCTTGGCGGCAGACGCAGTATCTTCGCCGACAACATTGGCGTGAGCGTGAGCGCCACAACACCGGACACGATTACTGCTCCGGCCACCGCGATCCCGAACTCGTTGAACAGCCGGCCGGTGGTGCCCTGCAGAAAGGCGAGCGGCGTGAACACCGCCACCAGGGCGATGGTCGTCGCAATGACCGGAAATGCAATCTCGCGCGTGCCCTCCCTCGCCGCCGTTTCCGGATCCTCTCCCAGCTCCTCCTGGTGTCGATAGGCGTTCTCGAGCACGATGATCGCATCGTCGACGACGATTCCGATCGCCAGCGTCAGAGCCAGAAGTGTGAAATTGTTGATCGAGAAGCCAAGGAAGTACATCACCCCGAACGTCGCGACGATCGATGTCGGAATCGCCAGGCCGGGGATCAGCGTCGCGCGCAGATTGCGCAAGAAGATGAAGATGATCGCCACCACCAGCCCGGCGGCGATCAGGAGAGTTTCCTGCGCCTCGAGAATCGACCGCTTGACGAAGATTGACTGATCGAACGCGGCATGGATCGTCACCCCCGGCGGAAGCGACGCCTGGATAGCCGGCAACTCCCCCCGGATCGCATCGGCAACCTCGACCAGATTGGCCTTGGACTGTCTGATGACGCCGACTGCCAGCGCCCGCTCGCCGTTGAACCGGAGTGCGCTGCGATCGTTCTCCGCACCGAGCTCAACGCGGCCCAGATCGGCGAGCTTCACCAGCCGTCCGCTCTGGCTCGACACTGTCAGCGCGCCGAATTCCTCCGGGGTCTTGAGCTCACCGAGTGAGCGAACGCTGAACTCACGCCGCTCCGACTCGATGCGTCCGGCCGGCACCTCGACGTTGCGAGTTCGGATGGCGGTTTCGACATCCTGTACCGTGAGTCCGCGCGCCGACAGCTCCGCCGCCGAGAGCCACACGCGCATGGAATAGCGCCGCTCGCCGAATACCTGCGCGCGCCCCACGCCGGGCAGCGACTGGAGGCGCGTCTTGACCAACCGGTCCGCCAGGTCGGAAAGCTGTAGCAGGCTGTAGTTGTCGCCAGAGAGCGCCAGGAAGAAAAACGGCTGTGCGTCCGCATCCTGCTTGGCAACCACCGGCTCGTCCACCTCGTCGGGGAGCCGTCCGCGCACGCGCGATACCTTGTCGCGCACATCCTGTGCGGCTTCCTCGACGGTCCTGTCGAGCGTGAACTCCAGCGTGATATTGCTGAATTGCTCGGCGCTCGTGCTCGTGAGCGTGCGCAGCCCAGGCACCGTGCTGAGCTCTTCTTCGAGAATGTCGGTCACCGCCGACTCCATCACCCGCGGATTGGCGCCTCGCAGCGAGGTCGACACCGAGATTATCGGCGGATCGACGTCGGGGAATTCCCGGACCGACAGT
The DNA here is from genome assembly GCA_035512875.1 of Gemmatimonadaceae bacterium. Taxonomy (GTDB): domain Bacteria; phylum Gemmatimonadota; class Gemmatimonadetes; order Gemmatimonadales; family Gemmatimonadaceae; genus JALZIF01. The sequence goes on from DATKDD010000370.1 coordinate 3,648, forward strand.
TTGGTGTACCCGATCGCGCCGAAGAGCACCATCGCGGCGCTGACCATGCTCGTAAGCACCGGTCGAGCAATCGAGATGTCTGAGATCTTCATACGTGAGGATGCGTCCACTCCGCCCCGGCGAGCGGAGGGCTAGCCGGACGGAGGCGAAATTGCCAGCAGGTGAAACGTAGAACCGGCATCTCGGCGGACAAGTCCGCCTCGGGTTAGGATGCGGTAAAACCGCTGGCAGTCAAGCGACCCGATCCTCACAGGTGTACGGCCAACGAGAAGCGCCCCACGGTTAGCGGGCGCAGGTCCAGTGGACCATGGCCGTTTCCACATGGAAGACCGAGGGCTCGGCGTAGCATCATGGAGATCTTGAGATTGTGTCGCAGGAACCAGGGTCGCAGGAATCGGTCGGCCGTCCACGCGGCACTCGTCGGGCCTGCAGTCAGCGAACGAGGAAGTCCAGCGTAATAATGGCGAGAGAGTGAATCTGGCGGGATCATCACAACCGAGCGACCGCCGGTGAAAGCCGGCGAGTAGCCGCCGCTTCGCGCGCACCCTCACGAAGACAATCGCATGTCCTCCCGAACTCGCGCCTGCCTCGTCCTGTGCTCCTCGGCACTCTTCGGTCACGCCCTTCACGCCGAGGCACAGGGCTACCCTTTCAGCCAGCGGGGCGAGGTGCGCCAGAACGTGGCGTTCACCGAGATCTCCATCGCTTATGGCCGGCCCACCGCTCGTGGCAGGGTGCTGTTTCCGGATCTGGTCGGGTGGGAGCGCGCCTGGAACCCAGGTGCCGACTCGGCGACGCGCATTACGGTAAGCCGGGACATCGAGATCCAGGGTCGAGCCCTTTCGGCGGGAGAATACACGATATGGCTCATCCCTCGGGAACGCGCGCCGTGGACCATGGTTCTGAGTCGCGCCGCCCATGTGTTTCACACGCCCTATCCCGGCGAGGCGCACGATGCGCTTCGCGTGGAGATCGCGCCTGTGCATGGTGATCACATGGAAACGCTCGCGTTCTACTTTCCGATGGTGTTGCGTGAAGAAGCCGAGCTGCGATTCCACTGGGGGACGACCGTGCTGCCGGTCAGCATACGTGCGGCGTACAGGCCTGACGAGAACTGAGATGAGAGTTGCGAGTTGCGAAAGGGAGGCAAGGAGGAGTGCGAAGTGCGAAGTGCGAAGTGAATGGTCGCAACCTTCGTCCTTGATTCATGTCTGGCGAGACCGTCGATGTGCAATCGCCGGGAGGCTCAAATGAGATACTTCTCCAACTCCACGACAAATGACTGACCGCCTGACTCCATGTTTGCACGGCGGTGCCGTGCGTGCCGTGGCGTTCGTCGTTGCGACCACGCTCCTTGCTCCGGCGGTGGGCGCCGCGCAGTCCGCGCGGTCGAGCGATCTCCCTCTTCGCCAATCCTCGCTTGACTCCGGAGCCGCGAAAACGCCGCTCACTCTGCGAGACGTTTCGAACAGCGACCGGTGGATCGGCGTCGGCGTGCGGGAGGTGAGATGGTCGCCCGACGGGTCAGCCCTCTACTTCCGCTGGCCGCCTAACCCCAAGACCGGCGAGGATCCGGCGACGGACCCCTGGTTCAGCGTCGACAGGGAAGGCCGGCAAGTCACGCCAGTGCCGGATTCGCTCGTGGCGTTCATCCCCGACCAGGAGGTGAGCTGGAGTCGCGATGGCCGGCTCGCCGCGTGGGCGGCGAACGGCAAGCTCTACCTCTACGACCCTGCACGGCGGGGAAGCAAAGCGGTGCGCGCCGTGGCACAGGGCGCCGCGCCGCCGCGAAACGTGCGCGTA
>DATKDD010000371.1:0-2486 GCA_035512875.1 Gemmatimonadaceae bacterium
CGAGGGGAAGAACGCGGCGATCGTAGTGCCGCTCCCCTGCACACTCTCGGCGCGCACCCGGCCGCCGTGTCCCTCGATAAGGTGCTTGACGATGGCGAGGCCCAGGCCGGTGCCGCCCCCGTCGCGCGAGCGCGCGGCATCGACACGGTAGAAGCGCTCGAAAATGCGAGGGAGGTGCGCGGGTGAAATCCCCACCCCGGTGTCTCGCACACCTATCCAGACTCCATTGTCCTCCACCGTCGCGAATGCTGTGACGCGTCCGCCTGCAGCTGTATGACGGATCGCATTATCGACCAGGTTGCTCAGGATCTGCCGCAGCGCGGTAGCATCGGCGTACACTGTCCGGACGTCCGGCGCTATGTCGACATCCAGCGTTATGCCCTTGCGCTCCGCGGCTGGCCGGAATGGCAGTAGTGTATCGCCGACAACGACTGACGTATCCAGCGTGGTGGGCGCAGGCTTCCACCCGCCCGACTCGATGCGCGACAGGTCGAGCAGATCGTCGACCATGCGCTGCATGCGATGGGCGCTGCTCTGGATGGCCTCGGCGAAGCGGCGGCGCTGGGCCGGCTCTCCTTCTTCATCGAGCAGCGTTTCGGCGAACCCGCTGATCACGGTGAGGGGCGTTTTGAGCTCGTGCGATACATTCGCGACGAAATCGCGGCGAGTCGCCTCCAGCCGCCGCGAAGCTGTCACATCGCGCACGGCGAGCACGGCACCCCCGTCTGCCAGCGACTTGGCGCGCAGCACCAGCATACGATCGCCGAACGCAAACTCCATTTCCTCGGTCGTCCCTCCCTCGAGAGCCTCGGCCAGAGCATCACGCAGAACTCGATCGCGCGGGAGCCGCTCGGAGGCGAAGGGCGGCGAATCGTCTACGCCGAGAAGGTGTCGTGCCGCGTCGTTTGCCCGAATTACCTGCCGGGCCGAATCGACGACGATTACACCCTCTGATAGCGACTCGATCGTGGCAGCCAGAAGCAGGTCGTCTCGCTCCATTGCTTGCAAGCGGCTATCGAGCTGTTCCGCCATGCGGTGAACCGCCGCGGCCAGCTCGCCAACCTCGCCGGGAGCAGCCAGCACAGGCCTTCTCGACAGATCGCCGCTGGCGAGCGCCTGCGCCACATCACGCAGCTCCGCGAGCTGCCGGCCGAAGCCGCGGGCGAACAGCATTGCGAGAGCACTCGCAACAAGCAGCGCGGTGGCTCCCACGACGAGCACAGACCATTGCGTGCGTCTGACCTGGGAGTCCACGTTCGCAGGGTCGACCGACAGTCGAACGACTCCCAGCGGGGCGCGCACTGCGACGTAGAGCTGCTCACGGCCGAGCGAGGCGCTGGTACGGCGCGCTCGCCCCACGCCGCTGTCCAGTGCTCCCCGAATTTCCGGGCGCGAAGCGTGATTCTCCAGACGCGGCAGGTTGTCGGTGGACTCATCCGAGTCTCCCACCACGCGGCCGTCGGGCCCAACGAGTGTGACGCGAGCGCCTAGCAGGGCGCCCGCGGTATCGGCGAACGAATCCGGATCGTGATTGGGGGACCAGTCGCGCCCGAGGAGGCGTGCCTCCCCCTCCAGACGGTCCTGCACGAGGCGCTCGAGCGGCGTACCCACATGTTCGTCACTCAGAGTGACGACGACCAGAATGAGCGTGAGCAGCAGCGCCAGAGAACCTAACAGCAGCCGCTGCGCGAGCCTCACGGCACTCGGGCCGGCGAGGTGCGAAGCCGGTAGCCGAAGCCGCGCACCGTTTCGACCAGGTCGCCGGCGGCGCCGAGCTTGCCACGCAATCGCTGCACGTGCATGTCGACCGTTCGTGTCTGGATGTCCGGCGCCGCATCCCATACCGTCTCCAGCAGATGCGACCGCGATTGCACCCTTCCACGACGCTCGGCGAGCGTGATGAGCAGCTTGAATTCGGTTGGTGTCAGGTCGATAGGCAGCCCATCGAGCGTGACGCGATGCGTGCTGCGGTCGATGTGAATCGGCCCGATCGTCACGATCTCGGCAGCTACCGAGCCAGCGGCCGCCAGACGTCGAAGGATGGCGGAAACGCGCAGGACCATCTCCTGCGGACTGAAAGGCTTGGTGAGATAGTCGTCGGCACCGAGTGAGAGGCCGCGTATGCGGTCCGGTTCTTCACGCCGGGCCGTGAGCATCAGTACGCCGATCTGGCGCGTCGCTTCGCTGGCGCGCAACTGCTCGAGCACCTCGAAGCCAGACATCTCCGGCAGCATCAGATCGAGGACGATCAGCGCCGGCCGCTCCTCGCGCGCCGCTTCGATCGCCTCGGTTCCGTTTGCCGCGGTCGAGACGCGATATCCCGCTTTGGCCAGATGATAGGCGACCAGAGCGACGATATCGGGCTCGTCGTCGACCACCAGCACGCGCTCTCCGGCTGGAGCGGCGTTCACGAGATTCCTCTCGCCTGCAGTTTTCGCTGCACGTGTGCTATCAGCATGTCGACCGCAACTTCATTATGTCCACCT
>DATKDD010000372.1:0-5243 GCA_035512875.1 Gemmatimonadaceae bacterium
CTCGCCTCACGCCAGCCGCCACAGCAGATATCCGGCCCAGACCGATCCGACGAACGCGCCGCCATAGCAGACGAGATTGATCACCTCGTTCAGGTGCTTGATCTGCAAACCGTCGTACAGCGTGTAGCGGAAGCGGTGCGCCCAGTGGATCAACGACAGACTCGAGACGACGAACAGCCCGATACGCGCCAGGGGATGGCCGATGAGGGCCAGTAGCTCGGCGTGCCCTGGCGGCGTCAGCAAACCTAACGGGAATGCGACCGCGAACAGCAGCGCGAGGGCCGGGAGTAGCAGCGCCGACACGACGCCGCCGGCGCTGAACAGCATCCAGAGCAGCGGTTCCGCAGGTCGCCGCCTCATCGTGAGGCTCCAAGCACCAGCCAGCCGATCCCCAGCGATGCGACGATCCAGGCAGCATAGTTCGCGGCGGTGATAGCCCGTGCCGGCAAGCGGCGACCGCGGACGTGCACCACCATCGCCTGCGGGGCCAGGTTGAACCAGGTGATGGCATGGAACACGATGAACGCCAACGTGATCACGTTGAGCAGCTGCACCGCCGGTTGGGCGGCCCACGTCAGGAACTGTTGATAGGTTCCCTCACCGCGTGAAGCCGCACGAATCAGGAGCAACAGGTACACGACGAACCAGGCGACGAAGATGCTGCTCACCTCACGCAGGATGAACGCGAGATACGAGCGACGCCGCAGCCACCAGTAGGTCGACAGGGGTGGCCGGAACCACCGCGGATGATACGGCGTGTACCCGTGAGACGATCCGTCACTCATGGTGCGCTCCGTGGCATGATGAGCGACCGCACCGAGTCCAAGGCGGCGGTGAGCTTGTACCGCTGGATCGCGCCGGCCGGATCGACGTGCTTCGGGCACACGACGGTGCACTCACCGACAAACGTGCATCCCCAGATTCCCTCGTGCTCCGAGAGGAGCTCGAGTCGCTCCGGTCCGCCCTCATCTCGCGAGTCGAGATTGTAGCGCTGCGCGATTGCGATCGCCGCCGGCCCGATGAATTTCGGGTCGAGACCATAGATCGGGCAGGCCGCATAACACAGCATGCAATTGATGCACATGCTGAACTGCCTGTACTCGTCCAGCTCCTGCGGCGTCTGGAGGTACTCCCCATCGCCGAGCGGCTTTTCCGCGTCGCGAACGATCCATGGCTTCACCCGCACAAGCTTCCGCATGAAGTCCCCCATCTCGATGACGAGGTCGCGGATGATGGGAAAGTTGTGCAACGGCTCGACCCGAATCGGGCCCGGCGCATAGTCGGCGAGAAAGGTCGCGCAGGTCAGCTTCGGCTCGCCATTCACGGTCATGCCGCAGCTTCCGCAGATGCCCATGCGGCACGACCATCGATAGGACAGCGTCCCATCCAGTCGGTCCTTCACGTAGTTCAACCCGTCGAGCACGACCCAGTCCCTGGGGCAGGGTACCTCGTATTCCTGCACCGAGGGTTGGGCTTCGTCTTCCGGCCGGTATCGCGTGACCTGCATCGTGATCGTGTCCGCCATTCGGTGCTACCTCCCGTACACCCGCTCGGCCGGGGGCCAGCGGGTGATCGTGACCGGTGCATACTCGACTCGGGACGAACCGTCAGGCTGCTGGTAGATGAGCGAGTGCGCGAGGAATCGCTCGTCATCGCGCTGCGGAAAATCCGTGCGCTGATGCGCACCGCGCGACTCCGTGCGACGAAGTGCCGAGCGGATGATGGCATCCGCGACGTCGAGCATGAACGACAGCTCGATTGCTGCCACGCGCTCGGTGTTGAACGTACGGCTCTGGTCATCGAGCCCGACGTGCTCGAAGCGGTCTCGCAGCTCCTGCAATTTCTCGACCGCCCGACCGAGCGAATCTCCCGTGCGGTAGATGCCGGCGCTCGCCTCCATCGTCTGCTGCATCTGTTCGCGGATCGTCGCCAGTCGTTCACGTCCGCGAGTCCTGTGCAGCAGATCGTTCGCCAGCACCCGCTCCTCGTCTCGCGCCTGCGCCAGGATGGCGGTCGTCGGGGCTGCCTTACGACCAGACACGTACTCGGCGGCGGCGCGACCGGCGCGTGCGCCGAACACGAGCAGCTCGGGGAGCGAGTTCGAGCCGAGTCGGTTAGCGCCGTTGATCGACACGCAGGCGACCTCGCCCGCGGCATAGAGGCCGGCGATAGCCGTCGCGCCGTGAATGTCGGTGTGCACGCCGCCCATCATGTAGTGCACCACCGGCCGCACCGGAACGAGCTCGTGAACCGGGTCGATGTTCTGGTACTTCAGGCACAGCTCGCGTACGAACGGGAGCCTGGCATTGATCACCTTCTCGCCGAGATGGCGCAGGTCGAGATGGACGACGTGGCCGTACGGCGTATCGGTCGTCCGTCCCCTTTCCACCTCCTTTACGAACGCTTGCGATAGGCGGTCGCGCGGACCCAGCTCCATGCTGCGCAGCACCGGCTTCGGCTCCGGCTTGCCCAGGTTGTAGTCCTGGAGATAGCGGTAGCCGTCCTTGTTGAGGAGATAGCCGCCCTCGGCCCGCGCCGCCTCGGTGATCAGAATGCCGGTGAAGGGCAGCCCCGTGGGATGGTACTGCACGAACTCCATGTCCTTCAGCGGCGCGCCGGCTCGATAGGCAAGCGCCATACCGTCGCCGGTCTTGATGCTCGCGTTCGTCGTGAACGGGAAGACACGGCCGCATCCGCCAGTGCACAGGATCACGGCACCGGCGGTAATCATCTCGACCTTGCCTGACATCAGCTCGATCGCAACGACGCCGTGCACCTGGCCGTCGTCGACCAGGAGCCGGGTCACGAACCATTCGTCGTAGCGAGCCACGCTGGTGTATTTGAGCGACGTCTGAAACAGGGTGTGGAGCATGTGGAAGCCGGTCTTGTCGGCGGCGAACCACGTGCGCTGCTTCTTCATCCCGCCAAACGCGCGCACCGCGACGCGGCCATCCGGTTCGCGGCTCCACGGGCATCCCCAGTGCTCGAGCCGCAGCAGCTCCCGCGGTGCTTCCCTGACGAATGCCTCCACCGCATCCTGATCGGCCAGCCAATCGCTGCCGGAGATGGTGTCGTACGCGTGCTCGTCCAGACTGTCGTCAGGCGAAAGCACGCCCGCGGCGCCGCCTTCCGCCGACACGGTGTGGCTACGCATCGGGTAGACCTTGGAGACGACGGCGACGCTGAGCTTCGGGTTCGTCTCGGCGATCGCGATCGCGGCGCGCAGCCCCGCGCCGCCGCCGCCGACGAGCAACACGTCATGCGATGCGCTCACGTTCCGTTCAACGGATCATTCCGCGGAAAGCAGCTCATCCACCAGGACGGTGCCATCGTGGCGGATGAGTTTGCGGCTGACGCTTCCGTCATGGTACTCGTGGCGGACGCTCCGGCAGCCGCAGGCGTAGTCCAGCTCTTCGGTCAGCATCGTCTCCTCATCCCGATCCTCGTACCGCTCCCCATCCACGGTCCGCCCGCACGGTGCCTGACGACGGGTGAAGCTGGTATTCGTGAGTGCCATGATTCCTCCTTGGCGGCTCGGGAGTCTTTCGTACCGCGACGGCGTCAAGCAGTCGGGGTGCCGGCCTCCGCGCTCATTTCAGTGCGCGCAGGAAATCGTCGATCGGAATCGCGGCCATCGTGAGCAGCCTCACGCTGCCGCGGGAGGCGAGCTCAGCCGATACGCGCATGATGGTCGCTGTGTCCTTCGCCTCGACGACGTTGACGAAGTCGTACGGTCCGAGCACCGCATATTGCGCCGTCACGGTCGCGCCGAGCTGGCGCAGCTCGTCGTTGACCTCCTTTAGGCGCTCCGGCTTTGCCTTGATCGTCTTCGCGCCTTCGTCGGTGAGGTTGCTGAGTAGAATGAAGGTGGCCATGGTGCCGCTCCGATCGAATGACAAGGGTGAACATGCGGGACGCCGTGGTCGGGCGCAATCGCGGCATCGTGGGTGGCCGCGGCAACGGCGACTTCCTCGACCTCCTCCGGCGGGGCGCGTCGGCAGGCTCGTGACTCGCGATCCATTCGGCGGCCGCGCCGGGAGGATACGGGTGCGGGATGTTGAGCGTCGTCTCGGCCACCTTCCACTCACCGGCCAGACGTTCGACTGTGGCGGCATCGGTGGCGACGAATGCCCGAAGGAGCAGGCGCTCCGTCGAGAGACGCGGCCAGGCCCGCACCGTACTCGTCAGGCCTTGCCGGACGTCTCCTCGCGATCGCTCACCGACGCCTGGGATAAGGCACCCAGTAGATCACGTCGTAATGTGCCACATCGCCGTATACCCACGCACGTCCCCGTGCTATCGACGTCCGAAGCGTGGAGTCTGGGATCGTTTCGCGCCAGGCGCGGGCGGCGCAGCCGCTCTGCTGGCCCCCCGGCCCGAAGTCCCGGTATGACGAGTAGGTCCTGGAGTTCACGACGTTGTACTCGTTGCCGGTCTGGTGAATCAGGAGCTGCGAATCCACGAAGCACCCCATGGCGATCGCTCGTGCACGCCAGGCCGGACGGAACCGCTCCAACTTCAACAGGCTGTCGACACGGGACCATGGTACCTGGTGGTACGACGCATAGACCCAATGCGTCGCCGTGGTGTCATACAGGCGCGGCGCGTTAGCTTCCTGCGCCCCGGCGATTGTCGCGCCGCCCAGCATGAACACGAGGGTGAGTCCGGTACCGCGCACGATGGGATGCATGAGGCCCTCCGATTTGCAGTTGGCTCGATGATCGCCGCGGCGCGCCTCGTCGGGACGGGCCCGGTCGTGCGCCGCGGATCGATCGCCCGTCCAATGATACTGTATTCATTTGACTACGCCAGAATCCCTCTCGGGCGAACTTCATACGTAGGGATTCCCGCCTGTCGGTCGAGTGGAACCATCGCGACATGGGCGGTCCTAGCGGGTCGTATCCGGCGGCGCCGGCGCGACGACGATCGTCCGCACCGCAGCCAGTGCCAACTGCTGCGTCTCCCTGCGGTGACTGCCGCTGGCGATGTAGAACCGGAGCTCCGGGCTCACCGGCACGACCGCGAAGACGTCGTAGCGATCCATACGCTGCCCGTCGCGGAACGTCCCGCCGCGAGTGCGCCATGCCTGCACCAGCGCCTGCCGCCCGCCGATCGAGTCGACGCATTGCGTCATCTCCATCATCCCCGGACCCGGCGCACGGCCCATCGTCTCCGCCGGAGAGGAGGATGCGATGAAGCCCGCCAGGAGATACTCGGAGAAGTCGCCGCGCAGGTGGAATCGG
>DATKDD010000373.1:0-3643 GCA_035512875.1 Gemmatimonadaceae bacterium
GCGATCCATCGGCAGCACGGTGGCGCCGACGAATGCGGTAGTGGCTGCGGCGTTCTGGGCCGCGGCCGGCGGCGCAGTCGTGATCGCAGCTATGACTACGAGTGAGCGCAGAAGCGGGGCAGTGGTTCGCATGGGTCTTCCCGTCCAGTTGAGTCGATCGTGAGGCCGTTCGGCTAGGGTACCCTCGGCACGCGCATCCGTCAAAGCAATAGCGGGTTCGGGATGTGTAAGAAAGACCTTCAGTGGCCGCAGGCCGGGATGTGGCCGCTCCAGGACCCAAGCCTGCGCCCCGGGCGGCCACCTGCCTGATGCAGCCGATGCCCGCAGGGCGGCCCAATCGCCGTGGCGTCAGACCGAGCGGGGCCTCGATGTGCCGCTCCCGAACAGGATTGCAGCCGCGGCCATTCACGACGCGATTATCGGCTCAAGTTGCTCCCGCCTGGGGTCGATACCCATCAATCAGGTCGTTGCAATGAGTCGTTAAGAGTCCGGCGCGGTTGGCGCGAAAATTCCCCAGGGCCCGATTGAGGGGAACAACTGGGCGCTCGTGTGATCCGAGATCGTCTAACTGAGCAGCCTGTTCCTGCGCTGCACCCTTGAATCGAACACCGGGAACCGCGCTTGCATGCCAGCAACCACTCACTGCAGGTGATGTCACGCAGGCCGACCACCGGCGCCTATCGCCACCACACTCCCTAACTTCGCCTGAATCTCTTTAAAGGGCGTTGCGCCATGCAGGTACTGGCGGACTCCGCCGGATCATGGTATGGTAGGAATGTTAGGGCCCGGCTCCCCGCCGACTGGTATCCTATGCCCTCCCTTGTCATGCGACGTATCCTCCTCCTCCTGGTCGCCGCTTTCGTACCCGCCCTCGCGGCCCAGAAACCGCCAAAGCCTGTCGAGCGTCCCGAACTCGACGCGCGGGCTGATACCAATGATGCACTCGCCTATTGGAAGTACGGGTGGAACGACCGGGTTTCATGGAAGAAGTCACTCGATGCCTTCTATTGGGCGCATCGCCTGCAGCCTGACGATACCTACATCATTGTCGCTTTCCACCAGGCGTTCTGGATGCGGCAGACGCCTCAATGGCGCAATGAATACCTGAACGGCGCTGGCTACGTTGTGAAGTCCAAGGAGGCGAAGTTCCTGGACTCGTTGCGGTACGAGCTGGCAATTCGCAATCCGATGGTGTTCTTAAGCGGCACCTGCTATCGCATCCGCGGCATCGAGCATGAACGCGACCACGTTCTCTCGGCGGTTCTGCTGTATGACGGCCGGTGCTACAAGGAGGCGGCCGTGCGCTACGCCCAGGCGATCGAGAAATTTCCGGGCCGCTTATGGCTGAGGATCGACCGCGCCCACGCGCTGTACCGCAGCAGTCAGCATGGCGAGGCGATCGCCGAGTTGCAGGCCGTGCTCGACACGCTCGAGGGTCGCGCCGTCAAACGGCTGGCCCACCAGTACGAGACGCGCGCGATCTTCGAGTTCATGATCGGCAACATCTACCTGGACGCGCGCAACAGGGAAGGCGCGCGTGAGGCGTACCAGCGCGCGCTGACCGAGGATCTCTCGCTCTACTGGGTGCATGCACGCCTTGCGGAGTTGGCGTTCGACGAGCGTGACATTCGTACGGCGCTCGCCGAGTACGAGCAGGCTATCGCACTCAAGGAGGATGATGTCGTGCTGCGGCATGACTACGGCGTGGCTCTGTCGACGAGCGGTCGATTTGCCGAGGCGGAGCCGCATTTCCGGCGGGCGCTGGAGATCGAGCCGTACTTCAGCACCGCGTATTACAACCTGGCCGTGTCTCTCGATGGGCAGGAGAAGCGGGCCGAGGCGCGCGAGGCATACGAGGCATTCCTGGCGCGGGCGCCACGCCGGCAGTCGAAGATGATCATTACCGCAAAGTCGCGTATCAAGTCGCTCGCCGGGGCTCTCACGGCGGAAGCCACGCCCCAGGTACCGTAGTTACGGCGCGCGGGGGGAAAAAAGAGCCCCCCGGACAAGCCGGGGGGCGGCACCGCCACGCCGTTCTCGCGGCGGCGACGGCCAGCGCATTGCGCTGGCGCCTTGAACCAGTGTAACGCCGAATGGCGGACTCGTCCACCCTTCGCGGCAATAAAGATCTCTCGATTATTACCTAGTACAACGCTCCCGCACACCTGACGGTAACGCAGCTCGAAAGCTGGCATTTTTCGTTCCGGTTCGTCGGTCAGCTCATGTCGTACCTCACCTCGCCGCTCCCAACTCCCATGACTACAGGATCTTCCACAACCGTCTACCGCATGGCTGCCCGCTGCGCACTACTCGCGCTCCTTGCGATCCCGGCCATGGCTTCGGCGCAGGGCGGTGGAGCGGTCGTAAAACAGCGAACGCTGTACGAAGACATCCAGATGTTCAGCGGCGTACTGAACCACCTGCGCCAGAACCATCCGGACTCGCTGGACACGCACAAGCTCATACTCGAAGCGATCCACGGAATGCTTCGCGCCGCCGATCCACACTCGTTCGTCATTCCCGCGATTCGGCTGGAACCGGAGCGGCAGCGTGCGATGCGCGACGGCAAGCTGTTCCCCGTGCCGATCGATTGGATTTTCGTCGGTGGCGCTCCCGTCATCGCCAGTGTCATAGCAGGGACCAAGACAGCGCAGGCGGACCTGCTTCCCGGGGACGAGCTTCTCGCCGTCGATGGCAAACCGGTCCTGGCAGGAAGCTCCATGGAACTCGACATAACGCTGGCCGGAGCCCGCAATTCCACCGTGACGCTCGAGATCGAGCGCCGGCGTACCGATGGGTCGCTCGCCAGGCTCGAGCGCGTCGTCAGGCGCGAGAAAGTCGGTGAAATTACCGCCGTGCCGGTCGCCACCATGCTCGACAGGCAGACAGGCTACGTGCGCATCACGACGTTCATGGGTGAAAAGGTCGCAGATGATCTGCACGACGCGCTGGGCAGGCTCGAGAAACGGGGGATGCGACGGCTCGTCCTCGATCTCCGCAACAACGGCGGCGGAAGCGTCGACGAGGCACACCGCATCGCCGGGGAGTTCCTTCCGAAGGGCAGTATCGTGTACACCTCCGAGGGTCGCAAAAGAGAGGTGACCGACACCGGCCGCGTGCAGCGGTCCTTCTGGAGCCGCGAGAAGCGATACCCGATGATCGTGCTGCAGAACGAGGGGAGCGCGAGCGCCAGCGAGCTGGTAGCCGGCGCGCTGCAGGATCACGATCGCGCGCTGATTGTCGGACAGCCGAGCTTCGGCAAGTCGCTCGTCATGTTCACCATGCCGCTCTCGGATGGCTCTGCCGTCACGATGGTAGTTGGCCACATCAAGACGCCGTGCGGACGCGTGATCCAGCGGCAGTATCGAAACATCAGTGACCGAACCTATCGCCGCCTCGCCGGCGAGCTTGCCGACACTGCGGGCCGTCCGAGCTGCAAGACCAACGGCGGTCGCACTGTCTACGGCGGCGGCGGAATCGTGCCGGACGTGTTTCTCGCCAAACCGAAACCGGTAGAGCTCTGGCTTTCGCGACTGTACGAGGAGGACATCCCGCTCAAATGGGTAGGTGCCTATCTGGACGCACATCCGTCGGCGCTGACGACGGTCGATGCGCTCGTGTCGGCGCGCGTTCCGCCCGAAGG
>DATKDD010000374.1:0-4177 GCA_035512875.1 Gemmatimonadaceae bacterium
CCCACGATGTTCCCTGTGGTCTGGGTCATGAACGTCCCTAGTACACCCGCGGCATCCTTCAACGACCATTGGTCCGCGGGCCGCTCGAGAAAAAGCCGCGTTCTGTAGCGAAGATGTCCGACATCGACCCGAGAAGGCCGCCGGGCTGCCAGCCTTCGTCCCGTTTCCGCACTCTTGTCCAGCTCGCGGCTGATACTGCGCGCAATCTTCTTGAGATTGCTCCGCGCCAGAGATTCGCTGGACTGCCAAATGGAGGTCCAGCCTCCGCCACCGAATAACCCTCCACCTGTTGACCGATCGCATCTCAGGGAAACCAGCGGGCGGCCGTCACTGGCTGTGAGAATCGCCAGCACCGTAGCGGAAGCCCAGTCAGAGGCGCTGAAAAACCGCCAAAAGCGGCTGCCCGGATCGATGTCGACGAGCTCTGCATAGAGGATGACGTCGGCGTTCGGCGCATCGTCGTGAGGGAAGGCCCGGTTCGGCCCCTCGAGCGCTGCTAGCAAAGTGTCTGTGAAGACCTTTTCGAGAGCGGCGAATTCCTTCTCGCGAACCTCGATGGCGAGCTCGCGCGGCCGCATGGTCCAGCCGAAGGCGCGGTTCGCGAACCGCGGCAGCAGAGGAAAGGAGACTCGCTCGATGGGCCCAATGCGAAGGGCCAGCGAGTGTCCGCTCACTTGTGCGGTATCGTGCACCGCAGTCAGCCGACACTGGGCCTCCGCCGAGGCTGCTAAACCGAGGTAAACCACGACGCTCAGCGTTAGCAGCGTCGGCCGGCCGATCGCTCGTCCAAACGCACGAGTCGCACAGGGCGCCGCACCTTTTGGAAGTGCCACTTCAGACCCCTCCTGGAAGCGCAATCGGCGTCTGCCTGACATGCCCATGTCAAGTATCGCGCAACGTGGTGCCCTCCTTGGCGTCATTCAAGATGAATGCGTACCACTCGGGACGGTGCCGGCGACAGAGGTTCAGCTTCATCCGTACCCTCGCGTGCCGACGAGTCGAGCACGCGTTGCACCGGATTGCACCATGGAAGGCAGATATCGCCGTAAAACGTTGATTTTATTATGGCGGAGAGGGTGGGATTCGTCCACCTTCGCGCCTGCGGCGTTACGGCGGATCTCATCATGTCAGCGAGCCATCCACCATCGCTCGCTTGCAATCATTCGCGAGCGGAGGTGGATGGCGGAGAGGGTGGGATTCGAACCCGACACTCCCCTTTAGATTCTGTAGGTTACAGATTCTACGTTGCCAGGGTTGCCGTCAATGCCAGCGATGCCATGGCGCCCTGCACCGGATTGCACCCGCCGCCGAGCTTCGCCCATAACTGGCTGCGATTGCGCCGCCGATGATGGCAAACGGCCTTTCGAAAGACGCCCACTCTCGCTCGTCGCTGCCCGTGTGCGTGGCGCGATCCATTGCAGCCCGGCGGATCGCGAACGTGATCGTTCAAGTCTCTGCTAGTCGCTCCGCAGAGATTCGATCGGATCGACGTTGCTCGCCCGGCGCGCCGGCAGGTAGCTCGCCAGCATCCCGACCCCGATCAGCATGAGCGACATGGTCGCGAACACGACCGGGTCTCCAGCCTTTACGTCATAGAGTAGTGTACCAAGGAGCCGCGTGGACGCCAGCGCGGCCGCGACGCCGACGATGGCGCCAACCAGAACGACCTTCGCGCCCTGGCTCACCACCATTCGCCGCACCGCGCGCGACGTGGCGCCCAGCGCCATGCGCACGCCGATCTCGCGCGTCCGCTCGGCCACAACGTACGAGAGCACGCCGTACAGACCCACCGTCCCCAGAATCAGCGCCAGCGCCGACACCACACCCAGCGTCAGCATCGTGAACGACAACTGCACCATCGACCGTTGCGCCAGGAATTCCATCGTGAACTCCCGGTACACCGGTGCCTCGGGCGCGATCTGACGCACCTGCTCTCGCACATCGCGCGTGAGGCTCTCAGCGCGCGGCGACTTCACGACGTACGCCGGCGATCCAACCGACCACGCCTCGGCTGTGGGTCCGGTCAGTGGGAAGTACACGGCAGCCTCGCCGGCCTCTCGCCAGTCGTTCTGTTTGACGTCCTCCACCACGCCGACCACGGTGAACGCCTGGGTGCCCTTGTTGACAATCTGCCGAATCCGCCGGCCGAGCGGATCCTGATCGGGCCAGAGCCGCGCGGCCGCAGAACGGCTGATGACGACGTTGCTGTTCGGCGTCACGGCCTCGTCAGTGGTGAAGGAACGGCCTTGAAGCAGTTGGATGCCCATCGCGTGGAAGTAATCGCCGCCCGTGAAGTTGACATCGAGCAGCGTGCCGCCGCCCTCCACGTTCATGGCGTCGGCGAGGAACCGAGAGGTAAAGGTGCCTTCGTCGAGCGGTATGAAATTCACCACGCCCACGGCGGTCACGCCGGGAAGCGCGCGCAGCCGGTCCATGAAATCGAGATGCAGACGTCCCCAGCTCGGCCCGTCCACGAGACGGTCCTGCACGGGCGCAAACTGGAAGGTGTAGATGTCTGCCGTCTGGTAGCCAGGGTCCACATTTCGCAGGCGGTTGAAGCTTTGGATCAGGAGCGCCGAGCCAATGAGCAGCACGAGCGCGAGAGCGGTCTGGCCAACGACGAGCAGGTCGCGCCCCCGATGATGCCGCCCCGTTGCACCGCGTCCGCCCTCGCGCAGGCGGTTCAAGTCCGGAGACGAGGCGCGGAGCGCAGGCACGGCGCCGCACGCCAGCGCGGCCAGGATCACCAGGCCGAACGCAGCAGCCACGGTCGTCAGGTCGAGACCCACGAGACCAAGCCGAGGAATCCCCTCGGGCGCTGCTCGCAAAAAGAGTGGCAGGGCTAGCGTGCTGAGCGCCACCGCCAGTACGCCGGCCGGCAGTGCGACGAGGAACGCCTCGGCCATCTGGAGCCTGACAAGCTGCGTCCGCGACGCGCCGATCGCGCGGCGCACGGCCAGGTCGCGTCGTCGGCCCTCAGCACGCACGAGGAACAAATTGGCCACGTTGGCGCACGCGATGAGAAGCACGATCGAGACGGCGCCCAGCAGAACCCAGAGCGACGTACGCACGGTGGGACCAACCATCCGGTCGAGCACCGTGTCTACGACCGCGCTGTGCCGCTCGATGAGGCGAGCGTAGGTGGGCGGACCACCAAAGCGCTCAGGGAGCTCCTTGGACAGACTCGTCAGTTCCTGCGCCAACTGCTCGCGGGTGACGCCGTGTTTCATGCGCGCCACCATGGGGCCGCCGGGCTGTCCAGGGCGCACCTGGTCGAGCCGGACCTCGATGGGCACCCAGAGCAGAGTCCTGTCGCTGGGAAAGCGGAACTCGGGCGGCATCACACCGATGACCTCCCGCATCTGACCAGAGACGAAGTACATCTTCCCGATGACTGCCGGATCGCGGCCGAACCAGGTGCTCCAGAGCCGGTCGCTGATGACCACGACGCGGTCGAGATCCTCGGGCACCGGGAGCCGCCCGAGCTGGGGCCGCCCGCCGAGCGTGGCGTACATGTCGTTGGTCGGGAACGCCATCGGGATGCGCTCGACGCGATTCTCCGTACGCAGCGTCGATGTGCCGCTCCCAAAAACGAAGACGCCGTCCAGGAGCTTGGAGCGCTCCTTGTAGTGGAGATAGAACTCCATGCCGGGACCGAACCGTTCGGGCAGCTCAGATCCGGGCGCCGTCCCGGAGAGGACCACCAGCCGGTCTGAATCAGGAAATGGCAGCGGCTTGAGAATGACCGTGTTGACCACGCTGAACATTCCGGTCACGGCTCCGATCGCCAGCGCGAGCGTGCCGACTGCGGTCACGAGAAAGCCGGGCGTGCGCAACAGCGCCCGCCATGCATGACGAATGTCCGTGGTCCATTGTCCGGTCACGATCTCAGCTCCTGGAAGGCTACGGGTTGGACGGCCGAAGCGAGCGCGCGGTTAGGCGGACAGGCCTGCGGTTCCATTCTTAGACGAGCGTCGCTGACGGCGGGTTCGTTCAACACCGCGTTCAGCCTCGCCTCCCGCACCATTAGCCTAGACCTAGAGCACCTCGGTCGCCAGAGGTATTCCTCGATGACAGACCGCACCAGCAGCCGGCCGCGCGTCCACGCCGAGCGTCGGGTCGTCGCTGTTCTACGTGGTGTCGGAGGTTGCAACGACCCTCAGGGCATCGAATAGAA
>DATKDD010000375.1:0-5652 GCA_035512875.1 Gemmatimonadaceae bacterium
GGTCATGGACATCGGCGCCTCCTACCGTGGCTACACGGCCGACGTCACTCGCACCGTGCCGGTGAACGGAACGTTCTCGCCGGAGCAGCGCCGGATTTACGAGATCGTGCGCGCCGCCCAGGCCGCCGCCGAGCGGGCCGCCACGTTAGGCTCCGACGCCGCACGCATGACCCAGGCCGCGGCACAGGTTCTCGCCCAGGGCCTCGCCCGCTTGGGACTTATCCAGGCACCCGACGCTACTTACGACTGCCCGGCGCAAGGTGCAAGCGCGCCATGCTTGCAGCTTCAGCTGTTCTACATGCATGGGCTCGGGCATGGCATCGGACTCGATGTTCATGATCCGGAGCAGTTCTACCATACCCGACGCATAGAGGCCGGGAGCGCGTTCACCATCGAGCCGGGGCTCTACATTCGGGGGAACGTGCTCGAGACACTTCCAGAAACGCCGCGCAATCGCGAAATCGCGAGCGCGCTCAGCGCTGCCGTTGCCACGTACTCGAACATCGGGGTGCGGATCGAGGATGATTACATCGCCACGGCGCAAGGCGTCGAGTGGATTTCGCGCGCTCCACGCGAGCTCAGCGAGGTCGAGGAAGCCATGCGGGAGCCCTTTGCCGCCCCAACGCCCCGCGATCCCGAAATCATCGAGTGGTATCGTGCCACCGAGCCGAGGCCGGCGTTGCCCGCGCGTCCTCCAAGCCGATAGCTTCCGCCGCGCGGCACGGTTGACTGGCGTCACCCGGGCGCCAGTTCCGTCGTCCATGAATGGGCGCCGTTCCCGCCCACGCCCCGCGCGGCGTATGCCATCAAGTCGCGACAACCGGTAGAGCTCGTAATGCTCACGTTCGTCATTCCCGTGAAACACCCCGCGCGCTCGCAGTCTTACGAGCGGGTCTGCGATCTGCTTCGCAACACGTTGCGGTCCGTCGAAGCACAGACGGACGAGCACTTCGCCACGGTTATCGTGTTGAACGAGAGGCCGCCGTGGGCGGAGGATACGCCTAACCGAAAGTTCGTCGAGGTCGATTTTCCGCCGGCGGAAGCGCCGCGGTCGAAGAGCGATTGGGTGAACTGGCTCTACATGGACCGCGGCGCCAAGATCGCCGTCGGCATGCTCCACGCCAGGCAGTTCACTCCGACGCACCTGATGCCGGTAGATGCCGACGATTTCGTGAGCAACCGGCTTGCCGGCTTCGTCCGCGCGCACAGCGAGGCTCCGGGGTGGTACATGCCGACCGGGTTGATCTGGAGCGGACTCTTCCGCATCGGCGAACCTCGTGACCGGTTCTGGAGCTACTGCGGTACGTCGCATCTGTTCCGGCACGACCTCCTTCCCATCGACCCGGCAATCGGAGCCCGGCCCACGCGCGACACCGTCGTCGATACGTTAGGCGCCGAGTATACGGAAAAGATACTGGGGAACCATGTGCACTATCTGCGCTACTTCGGTGAGCGGGGAATAACGCTCGAGCCGCTGCCGTTCATCGGCGGCATCTGGCACGCCGACACCGGAGAAAATTCCTCCCGCGCATGGTGGCGGCAGACGCGCTTCGGCCCCATTTGGGGCCGCCCGCTAACCGACGAGGTAGCGGCGGAGTTCAGCGTGCCTTCCGGCGAGCGCTCCTCGGCGCAGACCGCTTTGCTTTACGGTTGGCGGGCCCGTTCGGTCGTAGCGCGCACTGTCAAGAAGGTTGTGCCTGGCCTGAACGGCGGCGGCAAGAAGTAACCGGCAGTAGGGCCCGCGCCGAGCAAGGCACTGCGCCGGGCAAGCTCGTTCGCCGGGCCGGTGTCGCAGATCCTCGATGTTCCTCGCATCAGTCGTGGCAGGACCTCACACTCACGGATGCGAGAGGATACACCGATGCTCAAACAACTGGCCATGATGGTGGCGGTTGCCGCGCCTCTATCAGCCCAGCACGCGGATGCCGCCGCCGCGGCCGGTAGCAGAGTCGCCGCCGTTCCAACCGTTCGGTTCGCGAGCGTGCGACTGCGGACGGGCGTACAACTTCACTACGCTGAGCAGGGCGTTAGGCAAGGCGAGCCGTTGCTGCTGCTGCACGGGCTGGGCGACTCCTGGTACTCCTTCAGCGGCATCTTGCCAAAGTTGCCCGGTTCGTTCCACGTGTTCGCCATCGATCAGCGCGGGCACGGCGACTCGGATCGGCCGGCGAGCGGCTACACGATGGCAGATCTGAGCGACGACGCTGTAGCGTTCATGGACGCGATGGGAATCACCCGCGCCACGGTGGTGGGCCACTCCATGGGAAGCTTCGTCGCTCAGCGCGTAGCCATTACCGCTCCCGAACGGGTGTCGCGGCTGGTGCTCGTCGGTTCGGCTACGACGGCCAACAACGATGTCGTTCGGGCGCTGCAAGCTGAAGTGGGCAAGCTGCCGGAGGTCATGCCGCCGGAGTTCGTCAGGGAGTTCCAAACGAGTATGGTCTCCGCGTCCGTGCCTCAGTCGTTCATGGACGGTGTGATCTCCGAAACCCACAAAGTGCCGACCCGGGTGATGCGGGGGGCGCTCGACGGCCTGCTCGCCTCAGGTGACTCTGCGCGACTTGGTTCAATTCGCGCGCCGACGCTCGTGATATGGGGCGACCGTGATGCCGTTTTCGGACGTGACGAGCAGCTCGAGCTATACCGAAGTATCGGCGGCGCCGAGCTGTTGTCCTACCCAGGGATCGGACATTCACCGCACTGGGAAGCGCCCGACCGATTCGTGAGCGACCTGCTCAGCTTCATGCAGAGACGTGGAGGCCGGCACTGACCCCGGTCCGCCTACACGCGCCTAGCCGCGGGCCACCCGGGTGGCCCGGCGGCAAAGGCGGTCGAGAACCGAATCGGGTAGGTCGCGCCAATCGTCAGGCAGCGGACAGAATTCTCGCAGTTCGCCTGGCGACTCGAACCGCAAGCAGATCGAGTCTCCGTGCTGCACCACCGCCTCGGACACCTCCCAGCGCACACCCAGCGCATCGACGAGCGCGTACGGCGCTTCACCTGTCATCCGCCGGTCGTCCCCCGCAGTATTCCGCCGCGAATGCGCCTCGCCCTGGGTGACGCCGTGGGGTCCAGCTCGATTCGCCCCACGTGCCGTTCGGCCAATCGCACCCGCGCCCCCAAAGGAACGAGCGTACCATTGCGCAGGACGCCGATCTGGAGCGGTGCACCCTCCTGATTCTGGAACCTGGCCCGGAACCGTTCGCCAAAGTTTTGATCGTCCACGCGAATGTCGCCCACCGATACCAGAATGTCGCCCGGCTGTACCCCGGCCTCCGCCGCCGCGCTGCCGGGCGCGACGGCCGTAACGATCACGCCCTCCGATGAGCCGATCGAGTTCACGCCGAGCCTCGGCTCGCGAATCGTGTCGACCACGAAGCGCAACCCCGCGAGCGGCAGCACTTGCGTCCATGGGTACGGCTCGCGGCCGTCGATGTACCGCTGCTCGAAATCGTCGAACGACTTGCCGCCGGCCGCATCGGAGACGGCCCGCCACAGCTGCTCTTCCGTGAACCCGCGGCCACCCTGCCCATAGGTCTCGCGATAGAGGCGGCGCATGACGTCATCGAGTGAAGCGGCGTTGTCGCTTGCGTCTCGAATCATGATGTCGAGCATGAAGCCCGCCAATGAGCCTTTCGGATAGTATATGTAGCCCGTGCCATCAACTGGATGGATCCACGTCGAGAGCGACGCGTCCTCGAGCGCCACCGGAGGGGCCTCGTTCACCTCGCCGATCTTGCTCGAGGTCGCGAGCAGAAAGCCTGACGAGTCGATCACCCCGCCGCGTACGAGGCTTAGATCGGCATAGTAATCGGTGATCCCCTCGCTCATCCACAGCAGTTCGGTCGGCTGTTCGCCGTCGTACCGGTACGGAACGAGGTCGGCGGGCCTCAGCCGCTTCACGTTCCAGGCATGAAACACCTCGTGCGCGTACAAGCCCTGCAGCAACGGATGCGCCACGGCACCCGCGAACACGATGTTCACGTGGGAATTCTGATGCTCCAACCCGCTGCCACCGCCGTACGTGGAATCGGAGATGAGCATCATCGTGTACGTCTGCCACGGCGTTTCGCCAAAGACCTTGACCTGCGGCGGAATGGTCCGACGGAGCGTGTTCCAGATGGTCTGGCGCTCCGCTCCCGCCACGCCGCCCGCCGGGTAGGTTGCCAGCCGCACCCAGCTTTCACTTATCCGTGACGAATCCAGATCGAATGCACCGATGAAAAAGGGCATGTCGAC
The DNA here is from genome assembly GCA_035512875.1 of Gemmatimonadaceae bacterium. Classification (GTDB taxonomy): domain Bacteria; phylum Gemmatimonadota; class Gemmatimonadetes; order Gemmatimonadales; family Gemmatimonadaceae; genus JALZIF01. Next base: position 4,240 of record DATKDD010000375.1, read on the forward strand.
CAGATCATGGTAGTTAGGTGCGGTGAACACGCGCGTCGCGCGCTCATTCATGCCGGTCGCCACCCTCCACGCCGGCTCGGTCTGCACCTGCACCGTGGCCGGCCAATCCGGATCGTGGCCCTCGGGATAGAGAAAGACGTTCGTCCCATTGAGCATCAGAAAGTCGGGACGGCGCCACGTCATGGCGTTGTCGAGCGAGTCTCCGACGAAGTCGAACGTGACGGTGACCGATGTTGCGCCGTTCGGCCGAACCCGCCACGTATCGTAGTCCACTTTGTCCCACTCGAGCGGCCGGCCGTCGCCGCTTGACGCGGCGAAATTCTGCACCCAGCGGGCGAAGTATGTCAGCTCGTATGCACCCGGCGTCCACGCCGGAAGCGAAAGAATCACCGGAGCGTCCCCGGCAGTAGTGAACCGCATCGCCATCTTGACCGCGCCTTCGGTGGCCGCGTCGCGATCATAGCGGACGGTGTAGGACACTTCCGTCACCGGTGCTGACAGAGTCACAGCAGCCTGTGGCTGCTGCGCTTCCGCGATCACCGTGCCGATCGAGATGGCAGCTGCAAGGATGGAGACGCGAAGACGCAAAGCAGGATCCTCCTGTAACGGGGACGAACGCGGCGATCATGCCATTGCCTTCGATTACCCCGCCGGGTGCTAATTTCTCCACGCTGACTCCTGCGAGCAGCGGCACTGGCGACGGAGTGGACACGCCGAGTAACGGTGAACCGGGGAGTGAACGGCCCCGAAAAGTGTGCAAATCCTGCGCGCGCAATCGTCTCTTCACACGACAGCTCATCCACGCGGCAATCTCATTCCCGATGGAACTCCATGCGACCGCTTAGCTTGCTCGTCCTCGCCCTCGCCTGCTTCGCCTGCGGCGACAGCGCCAGCCCCCCTTCCGAGGCGCCCGTCGGCCTGACTGCCGAGCGCGACATGGCAGTGGGCGAGGCGAAGGGGTTAATGCCGAGCACTCAGCGAGGCACCGAGCAGGTTCCGAGCGCGGCGCCGCCCCCCAATTCCTCCCCACAGGTCGCCGACACTGCAGGGCCGGCGATGCTCATTCGGACCGGCCGCGCTTCACTCGAGGTGGATTCGCTCGAGTTGGCGATCGCCGCGGTCCGGGATCTAGTCGCGCGCGCGGGCGGCTACGTGGCCGGCAGCTCGATCGAAGGCGGGGACGCTCGACTCCGTGCCGCAACGCTCGAGCTCAAGATTCCCGCGCCACGCTGGTCAACGGTGATTCAGGGGCTGGAGCCGATTGGCGAGATCGAATCCATCACCGAGGAAACACAGGATGTGGGCGAAGAGTACGTCGACCTGTCGGCCCGCCTGACGAACGCCCGCCGGCTGGAGACGCGGTTGATCGAGTTGCTCACGCAGCGCACCGGCAAGCTGGAAGACGTACTCATG
>DATKDD010000376.1:0-2915 GCA_035512875.1 Gemmatimonadaceae bacterium
CATGCTTCAGGTCGTACTCCGCGAGCCAGCACCCGCCATGGATCACGACGGCAACGGGAAAGGGCCCGGCACCTCGCGGAAGTCGCAACTCGCCGAATTGGAGCGAGTCCGATCCATAGCCAATACGCTCGTCAGGCGGAGAAACGGTAGCGGCGACGATCTCGGACCACTCGACAGGAGGGGGAAGGGCGCGAGGGCTGCAGGCCATGGCGAGAGGAAGGAAAGCGATTAGAGAGGATCCGATGGCGCGCAATCCCATGCGTCGATGATCACGATAACCGGCGGTCCGGCGCGGACCTTCTGGGGCACTCACTGGCTGCCACCGAGCACCCCCGGCAACACGAGCTCGTGAGACAACTCATCCCTGCGCTCGGGCGTCTCAGGGAAGAGTCGGGTGGGTTGGGCGTCGTTCCTGTCCATCGAGGCGTTCATTTCCGTACGTCCATGGTGCCATTGGTTGTTGACCACCCGGCCGGCTCTCCGCACCGTCACGGCTATTCTCACCTTCGGAAGCGGAGTTTGCAATGCGGCGGGGCGTGTGGAGCGGAATGGCTCGCATTGGTGGGTACCTCGAAATGGCCGTGCACGGCTTCGGCATCATTACCTTTGCGCAGTCGGCCTGGCTCATGTGGGTTGGAGTTCTGCTGTGGCGGGGCGAGAAGCCGGAGAAGTCCGCAGGGTCCGACTCTCTGCCATAACGCGTGGTGAAGCCGGGCGCGGGATCACTGAAGCTGCCGAACCGGTGAGGGTTGTCCGGTCGTTGTGGGGATTGCATTGGCGCGCCATATTCGGCCCATGCAACCCACCTCCACTGCCCTTATCACGAGCGACGCCGTCATCCTCGGCCTCCTGCTCGCGACGCTCGGTGTCGTGTTCTACACGTCGAGCCATCCTCACCCGGCGTTTCGCGCGTTCTACAAGTACGTGCCGTCGCTGCTCATCTGCTACTTCATCCCGTCGCTGTACAACACCTTCGGTTTGATCGACGCTGAGCAGTCGCGGTTGTACTACATGGCTTCGCGCTACCTGCTGCCGGCCACGCTCGTTCTGCTCACGTTGAGCATCGATCTGAAGGGAATTCTCGCGTTGGGGCCGAAGGCGTTGATCATGTTCCTAACGGGAACGGCGGGTATCATCATCGGTGGGCCGCTGGCGGTGCTGCTCTTCTCGTACATCAGTCCGGAGACCGTAGGCGGGCAGGGGCCGGACGCGATCTGGCGCGGTCTGACGACGATCGCCGGAAGCTGGATCGGTGGTGGCGCCAATCAGGCGGCGATGAAGGAGGTGTTCGAAGTCGACGATATCGTGTTCTCATCGATGGTGGCGGTCGACATTCTGGTAGCGAACGTGTGGCTGGCCGTACTCCTGTTCATGGCCAGCCGGGCACCCGAGCTCGACAGGAAGCTCGGTGCCGACACTTCCGCGATCGATGACTTGCGGATTCGCGTCACGGAGTTTCGCGAGCGTCACGCGCGCATCCCGACGCTTCCCGATCTCATGATCGTGCTCGCGGTGGGTTTCGGATTCATGGGGCTCTCGCACATGATCGCTGATCCTCTCGCGGCGTGGCTGGGGCGCGTATCGCCGGGTTTGGAACGGTTGAGCCTTACGAGCACTTTCTTCTGGCTGGTCGTGTTCGCGACGACCGCCGGTATGGTGCTGTCGTTTACACGTGCGCGGGAGTTGGAAGGGGTCGGAGCGTCGACGATCGGGACGGCGTTGCTCTACGTACTCATCGCGACAATTGGAATGACGATGGACATCACCGCGATCGTCGAGCGTCCCGGGCTTTTTGCGCTCGGCGCGGTGTGGCTTGGATTTCACGCGCTGCTGCTGCTGGTCGTCGGACGATTGATCAAGGCGCCAACGTTCTACCTGGCCGTAGGTAGCCAGGCGAACGTGGGCGGAGCGGCCTCCGCGCCTGTGGTGGCGTCGGCCTTCCACCCGAGCCTCGCGCCGGTTGGCGTACTGCTGGCCGTGCTGGGCTATGCGATCGGCACGTATGGCGCGTGGGTTTGCGGCCAGCTAATGCGCGTCGTCTCGGAGTAGGGTCATCCTCGATCCAGTTCGCGCGCGTCCGCTTCCGCTGGTTGTGACTCCGGCGGCCTCACTCGCGGTGGATCGGCGGCATGTTAGGCAGATCCGTCGTCCGTTTCTCGCTCTCGAGCGGTTCCGCGGCGAAGACTTCGAGTTCCGGATGGAGCGTCCGCGCAGGCTGAGTCTTGCCGCGGAGGAAGCTCGGAAGGCGCCCGGTAAGCCGGTGATACAGGACCAGCCCTGCGCCAACCAGTGTGCCTACTGCAGCCAGGCCGATGAGAAGCATGAGGCCGAACACGACGAAAACGCCGCCAATGGCGACCGCTGCGATACCGAGCGCAATTGCGCCCGCGCGATTCGTCGTGCTGATCTGAACAATGCGATACACGGTCACTCCTGGTCCGAAACAACGGGTGCTGGCCGGTGCTCTGATACCCCACCGACCGGAAAACGAGCCGCCGACGCCAGCTGTTGAACGCGGCGAACTAAGCCGATCGCGGTCGCCGCCCTAACTCGCCGCTGGCCCACAAACCTGCTTGCACCACAGTATCAGGCAGGGGCCCATCAAAGCGCCGGACGCGGATCGCGGGGAGGCCATTGTCCTCCACGGCCACCATATGCAGAATCGAGACCTCACCGCTCGCGCGGTCAAAGCGCAGCCGGAGTTGCGCGCCACCGGCTTCACCGCCGGACGACAGCGCGATCGCCGGTTGGGCGCCGGCATTGAAGTCCTCTACCCATGCCTGCAACACATCCATCGCATCGCGTTGGGCCATGTCGTGTCCCTCGAGTTAGGGCTTGCCCGGCTCGCCTGGCGTGAGGCGCTCGAGTACCTTGCTGGCGTGGCCGGATTGGACCAGCTCGTACCGGATGTCGCC
>DATKDD010000377.1:0-2971 GCA_035512875.1 Gemmatimonadaceae bacterium
AGATTGGCGACCATGAATCCGAGCGAGATCACGTAGAGCAGCGTCAGGCTTCCGCGCATCGGCACGTCGAACAGGAGCCAACCCAGCACGAGTACGACCGTCATCTGCACGTAGCCGATCAGCACGAACGGCGTCATTTTGCCGAGCATGAGGCTCGTGCGGTCGATCGGCGTCACGATGAGCTGTTCCAGCGTGCCGCGCTCGCGTTCCCGCACGATCGATGTGCTCATGATGAGAATGAGCGTCAACGAGAGCAGAATGCCGATGATGCCAGGGACGATGTAGGTCGCGCTGTCGAGCGTAGGGTTGTACCACGGACGCACGCGGAGGTCGAGCGGCGGCGCTCCCCGGGTGCCGGCCATCGCGATCGATACCACCTGTCCGGCCTGGGCCGCTCCACCTATCGCGGCTTGCGAGGCGAGCGGATCTGCCGCGTCGACGATCACCTGCGCGGTTGCCGTCCGGCCGCGCTTGAGGTCAGTCGCGTACTCGGGCGGGATGATCACTGCGGCGCGCGCACGCCCCGATGCAATCGCGTCGCGAACCGCGTCGCGACTCCGCACGTGCTCGGAGATCGTGAAGTTCTCCGTGTTGGCAATGGCGCTGAGCAACTCCCGGCTCTGCGCCGTACGCGACTCGTCGAGTACCACGGTAGGCAGAAACCGCACTTCGGTTCGGATGGCATAGCCGAACAAAGCGAGTTGAACGGCGGGGAACACCGTCATCATCGCGAAGGTAAAGCGATCGCGGCGCAGTTGTGCGAATTCCTTCCAGAGCATCGGCCAGAAGGCCGCCGCCGCCACTCGCCTGACGATGTTCATACCCCCACACCTTCATCCCGCTGCTGCAGAGCAATGAACACATCCTCGATTGTGCGCTCGCCGAACTGCCGCGTCACCTCGTCCACGGTGCCGAGGCCGATCAGGTGGCCGCGGGACAGGAAGGCCAGCCGTTCGCACCGCTCCGCCTCGTCCATGTAGTGCGTGGTGACGAGAATGGTCGTGCCCGCTTCGGAAAGCCGATAGATGATCTGCCAGAAGTGCCGCCGGGCAGCAGGATCGACGCCCGCCGTGGGCTCATCGAGGAAGACGAGACTCGGCCTGTGCGCCGTGGCGCAGGCCAGCGCCAGGCGCTGCTTCCACCCGCCACTCAGCGTCCCGGCGAGCTGGTCCCGACGGGACGTCAGGTGCAGCTCGTCGAGCAGCTCGCGCGCCCGCGCCTTACGAGTAGCTCCGCGCAGCCCGTAGACGCTCGAATAGAAACGCAGGTTTTCGGTGACGGTCAAATCATCGTACAGTCCGAACTTCTGGGACATGTACCCGATGTCGCGGCGGATGGCGTCGGCATCGTTCCGAAGTTCGCGGCCGACCACCGTTCCCTCTCCCGCAGTCGGCTCGATCAGACCGCACAGCATGCGTATCGTCGTCGTCTTGCCGCTCCCGTTAGGACCGAGCAATCCGAAGACTTCGCCGCGACGAATCTCGAGATCCAGACCTTCCACCGCGACGAGGTCACCGAACTCCTTGCGCAACCCGCGGACCCGAACGGCAGCCTCATCCTCCGATATCGTCACCGCGCCACCCTCCCGGCGCCTGACGAATCTGCCGCTGCCGAGCGGAATCGAACCGTAGCCGGCATCCCCGGCTTCATCGCGCTCTCGCCGCGCACTTCGACCTTGACGCCGAACAGCTGATCCGAGCGCTCCTTTTCGGTGAGCGCCACGCGCGGCGTGAACTCCGCGCGGTCGTTGATCGCCGATATGATCCCGGCCACCTCACGGTCGAGCCCCGGGACTGTGACCCACACCGAGTCGCCCAGCAGCAGCTTCGGGAGCACGCTGGCGGCGACGAAGACGCGCACCCAGGGCTCGGTGCTGCGGCCAACCGTTATGACCGGCGTACCCGCGGCGATGACTTCACCAGGATCTGCGTGCCGGCCGAGCACCACCCCCGATGCGGGTGCCGCGAGCACCAGATCGGATGCAGTCGCCACCGCGGCAGAAACCGCAGCCCTTGCGCTCGCTACCTCACCCCGCGCCGCGCGGACCTGCTCGGGGCGTGCTCCCTGTTCGAGCAGCGCCGATTCTTCCACCACACCATCGAGCCGCGACGCCGCCGATACCGCCGCGGTCCGCACCGCGTCAAGCTCCTGCCGGCTGGTGGCCCCTGCCTCTGCCAGTGCTTCCATCCGTTCCAGGTCGCGCGCGGTTCGCTCGGCCTCCGCGCGTGCGGCGCGAACGGCAGCCTGCGCACGCTCGAGCTCGGGCGCCCTCGCACCGGCTTCCAGATCCCGCACCCGCGCCAACGCAGTTGCCAGCCGTGCCTCGGCGGCTGCGATGTCCGACGGAAGCGTCGCCAGGGTGAGCAACGCCAGCGTATCGCCAAGCGTCACGGTGTCACCCTCATCCACACGCACCTGTGCAACGCGACCAGGCATCGTGGGAGCGACGTCGAACTCCCGGATCTCGACCGTTCCGTGCGCAACGAGCTCCGATTCATCAGGCTCGCACGCAGTGAAGAGCAGCATCGCGCCGATTGCGGCGATCGTTTTTCGCTTCACTGACCGTTCTCCTCCGCCTTCGCCGCGGTGACCGCGCTGCCCGACAGCGCCGCCAGTGAGAAGCCGGCGGCATGCCGGCCAAAGTCCCGCATGGTCTCGTCAGGCAGTGCACCCGGTCCCTGCCCCATCAGCAGCCCTACCGCGGGCCGCGCGATGAAAAAGTAGACGACCTGGGAGATGGTGGAGACGGCTGCATAACGCGGCTCGAGGTCCGCCCGGAACACGCCGGCGCGCTGGCCGTCCCGGATCACCTTGCACACAGCCCCGAACAACCCGGCCATGTGTTCGGTGATGAGCCCCTGCGCGTGCATCGCCTGGTGGTCCACCAACTCGCGTACCAGCAGCTGCGGGAGCTGAGGGCGCGCGAGCAGCATCTCGACCTGGCCCTCAACCAAGGCGCGGATCGCCGAGC
>DATKDD010000378.1:0-14159 GCA_035512875.1 Gemmatimonadaceae bacterium
AGCATCCGCCACTTTACCACGCCGATCAGATGCAGGGCCATGTAGACGGCCACCGTCGCCGCCCAGATCGGTAGCGGTATCCGGCGCATCGCGGACCACAGCTCGTCCAGCGGAAGCAGAGCCAGGATCGCGCCTAGCAGAACGAGGCTGCCGCCGACCCGAAATACGGCACGCTTCCAGGATATTACCGGCCGGTCCGGAAGCTCCATCGACTCCGCCGCGTCCGTCGCGCGGGCGACGGACGATGCGCCCGTCGTCATGCTCACCAGAGCCTGGGCTCGGAGGCTGCCGCCGGATGCCTCGAGGCCTCGGACTCTCCGCCTCCGGTGGCGATCCCCTCTCGCTGTGCCACATCAAGTTTGCGCGTGCGGTACAGCGTTTCTTCCATGATCTTGCGATTGAAGGCGATCATGTCGGCGAGCAGCCCGATCAGAAGCACCTGGAACCCGACGATGATGAGAATCGCCGCCAGGATGAGCGACTGGATGTGCCCAACGCTCCGCCCCGTGAAGTAGAAGTACACGAATCGGATGCCGGGTATCATCCCGAGCCCGAGCAGCAACACGCCGGCAAGGGTGAAGACGCGCAGCGGCCGGTACATCGTGTAGGCCCTTACGATGGTGATCCCCGAGTTCTTGATGTAGTGGGGGATGCTCCTCATCAGGCGGGACGGACGGGTGTTGGCGTTTACGCCCACCGGCACGAACTGCACGGCGAGGCGCCGCGCCCCCGCCTGAATCAGCGTCTCGAGCGTGTACGAGTACCCGCTCAGCACGAGCGTCTGTAGCGCCGCATCTCGTGTCAGTGCCCGAAACCCGCTGGTAGCGTCAGGCGTGTTCAATCCGGAGGCCTGCTTTATCACCCAGCTCCCCAGCGTCTGGAGTTTCCGCTTGATGCGCGAAAAGTGCTGGAGCTGCCCGACCTGGCGGTCGCCCACGACCAGGTCCGCTTTGCCGTCCAGAATGGGCCTTACGAGGCGCGCGATGTCGGTGGCATGGTACTGATTGTCGGCATCGGTGTTGACGATCACGTCAGCACCAAGCCGTACGCACGTTTCCAGCCCGCGCGTAAAGGCCATCGCCAGACCCCGGTTGCGCGACGCACTTACGACGTGGTGCACCCCGTGCGCACGGGCCACGGCCACCGTTGCATCGCTGCTGCCGTCGTCGATCACCAGGTATTCGATGACGTCAACCCCGGGGATCGAACGCGGAAGCGCCGCGATCGTCTCGGGAAGCGCTTCTGCTTCGTTGAAGCATGGGATCTGGATGATCAGCTTGACCATTGGTCCTGGGGCTCGAGGCCGGATGCCTTGCTCAGACGGCCGGAGGAAGGACACAGGCGAAGACGTCGCCATCGCCAACGGTGCCGTCGAATTTCGTCGCGCTTCCGCACTCCGAAAGGATTGTCTCCATCACCTCGGGCGCTTCGAGTTCAAGGTAACGCGGAAAGGTGTACACAAGCCAAACCCGGTTGCCGGAGACCCGCAGCGCGTTCAATTCGTCGCCGTGGGCGATACGTGTCCACGGCTTGCCATAGTACTCCAGGTAAGCGTAGCGCGACGCGTTCAGCACGGCCACCGGCTCGCCCGGCCTCGCATTCGCTTCGACATGTGCCGCTGCCGCCAGAAAGGGCTGCTTGGGATATGCGTAGTTGTAGCGGAGCGACATGAGCGACGCCAGAATCATGAGCGCGGCCAGACCGTTCCCAATCGCCAGGCCCAGGCGCTCCCTCGGGTAGCTCCGCGCGATCAATCGCCCCGAGAACTCGCCGATCACCATGGCGCCACGCAAGATGATCAGCATGGCGAAGCCGATCAGGAAAAAGTAGAACCGCGGATACATCGTGCCGCGCCCGAGCAGCGCGCCAGCCATGGTCGTCAGGCCAGGCAGGACGAACAAGGTGAAAACCAGCGGGCTCCGGCGCGCGTAACTCACCAATCCCACGCCGAACACCGCGCCCGCCGCGAAAATGCTCCATCCCGCACCGAGCCCGAGCCTCAATATTCGAAGCCCCTCGCCTAACGCCCACTCGGGCGTGGACACACTGAGGAGCCGGGACGGCCTGTTCATGAACCAGTTCAGAACCTGTGAAAGAATAGGCCCATAGAGCGCGAGCGTCAGAATTCCTCCAACTGCGAACCCGATGAACGGAAGCCGCCAGTCCAGCCGCCGCTCGACCCGCGGCGAGAAGGCCATCCACGCGCACACGAGTACGTGAGCGGCGACGAGAAACACCATCGTCAGGTGCGTGTAGATGCCCAACGCCACCACTACCGCGTAACCAACGAACATCGATCTGCGTTCCTCACGAATGCCCCGCAGCAGCAGGTCGGTGGCAAGGATCGCCCAGAAGGCGAGCATCGTGTAACCCCGCGCATTCTGGGAGAACCAAACGTGATGATACGAGACCGCCAGCAGCGCCGCGGCGAGCAGCGCCTCCCATTGCGATACGATCCTTCTGCCTAGCACGAACAGCATCGGCACGGACGCGATGCCGAACAACGTGGCCGGAAGGCGCATTGCCCACGGCGTGTCGCCGAAGATCGATGTGCTCAGGTGTGCCAACAACGAATACAGGGGATGCTGGTTGTCCCCCTTGTAAACGGTGATCAGCTCGAAGAACGGCGGCTGGATCGAAATGATGAACGTGACCATCTCGTCCAGCCACAGCTCTGCTCCCAGCGCCATGGCGCGCAACACGGCGGCTGTCATCACGAGCAGCGACAGCCAGACCCACGGCGTGCGCATTCGGCCTGCGGCATTCACGCCGCTGGTCGTTTCGGGTTTGAATCCGCCGTACTGTGCCGGCGCCGACGGGCTCGACGTCGCGCCCTCCATCCTCAATCCTCTACCACGTGCGTCGCGAAGATCTCGCGGTAGCCTTCCCACTTGTCGCGGTCGAAACCCCGCTCCGTCAGGCAGTCGACGGCCGAGGAGGCCATGAACAGCGCATGGTGCGTGTTGTCGTGCGCAAACAGCGCCTGACGACCATAGAGCAGAAAGTCGGGAATGGAGTCCGCCCACGCATCCAGCACGCCGAACGGCACCTCGTAGCCCTTCGGGTAGATCGGATACGCCTGCTTGAGGCGGCGCGTAACCACGCGCACCGGCGGCCGCGGCAACGGAATGCCGGCGCGCGCAAGGTCGCTGGCCACCTTCTCACCCAGCTCGGCGTCCGTCATCGACCAGATCGCGTCACCCACCTGGCACGGCAGTTCGGCACACAATAGCGTGCGTCCTTTCGGTTCCACGGAGCGCGCATAGTTCTTCGGCTCGGAGACGCGTGTGACGGCGACGTCCTCTTCGGGGAAGTAGTGCGCATCGGTGGTCGAGAACTGGTCTACATCCAGTACCACGTATACCAGCACCATCGCGCGATAGGAGATGGCCGCCGCTGCCTCGAGGACCCTCGCAGGCGCCGCAGGCTGCATCAGGCGCGCGACGATCGGCGTTGGAATGGTCGACCAGACATGATCCGCCTGAATCGTTCGAGTCTCTTCTCCACGCGTCGCCGTTACCGACCATGCGCTCGCACCATTGCTCCCGCGCTCCAACGCAGTGACTCGCCAACCCGTCAGTATTTCGGCGCCATTGCGCATCGCGGCGTCCGCCAGCGCCGTGGTGATCTGACCGTAACCCTTCTTCGGGTAATAGTAGTTCCCGGCGCCCGGCGGCTTGACGAGTCGCTTCAACAGCTTTTTGAACGTGCCGGCCGAAACGCGCTTCCTCGCCTGAATTCCGGAAAGTGTCTCGGGCTCCGCGCCCCACAGCTTTCTCGCGTACGGAAAGTAAAAATGGTCGCAGATCGTCGGGCCCAGGCTAGCCCGCAACACCGATGCGAACGTTTCCCCTTCGTCACGGCTCTTCGACACCGTCCTCGCCACCATGTCGCGCAGCGTTCCCGCCGCAAACCTCTTGTCGAGCCGAAGCATGAGGTCCACTGGCTTCAACGGAAAGTGAAGCCACTTGCCACGCAGCCGAATCCTGCCATGCCGGGACTTATGGACGAGGTCCCCGTTCAGGACCTCCTTCAGGTCTGCCAGGATCGCCGGATCACAGGCGTGGTGCAATCGATGGCTCCCGAAGTCGACGTAAATGCCGTCGATCTCGAAGCTGCTGGCGTTCCCGCCAAGAACTTCCTGCTGCTCCAGCACGGTGACGTTCGCGCGATCCCGTTTCCGAAGGTAGTACGCGCCGCCAACACCTGCCGGACCGCCGCCCAGAATCACTACGCGCGGCTTCGCCATCATACCGCTCCGCGAACGATGTCGCTCGTCATTGTAACATTCTCAATTCCCATTTTCTCGATAGGTCCAGACAGCCGCTTTCCGGACTCCGATTAGGTCCGTCGGCACCGGCTGTGCTTTCTTGGAGGATTGCGGTCGGAGCTCGTGAGAATGCCGCGCTCAGTCTGACGCGTGGCGTGCGTCAGGCGGCACGGCGAACCTGCAGAACCGCCGAAATTCGCAAGTTCCATTCCCCCTACGGCCCGTGGGAACAGTGCCGTTCCGACCTCCAAAGTGTTGCGATGGTACATCACCGCGCGTAACACCGCCAGAAGTTAGTCGGGCGTTTTCGAAGCCCTTCCCCCGCGCCAAGTCCGACTCGGGGAAGCGGTGCCCGCACCAGAATATTGGTCCAAGCGAACCACGCGGAAGCGGTTGACCGGCGTTAAGCCGCTTGAATCGCCTTGCCCGCGCCGATTGGCCGTGGCATACTGCGGCGGCAAACTCCGCCTTGGCCATCGAGCGCCCGCTTTCGAACGCCCCGGAACCGCGGCTCGTCCCTAGCGAGACGCATACTGTTTCGCGGCACCAGACGTGCTTTTGGGGCGCGCCGACTCCCGATCGTGATCTTCAAGTTCACCTCCCGAGATGAAGCAACGCTTCCCTCGTCTCACGCTTACCGCGCTGTTCCTGGCTGGCGCCATCATCGTGGCCATCTGGGTTCGATACGCGGGCGGACCCGAGTTGCTCGATGCCATGAGGCAGCTTGGACTGGTTCACGGCGCCGCACTGCTTGCCATCACGGCGAGCTGTCTGTTCCTGCGTTTCCTGCGCTGGCAGTACTTGCTCCGGCGCCTGGGCATTCGCGTGCCGACGCGTCCGAGCATGTCGATCTATCTGGCGTCGCTTGCCGGGATTGCCACGCCGGCATATGTCGGCGAAACACTTCGGTGCGCGCTGCTCAGAAGGCATTACGGCGTGCCGATTCGTTTGACGCTGCCGGTGTGGCTGGTGGAGCGCGCCATGGACTTTGCCGCGATAGGACTCCTCGGCGCGGCGGCTCTCACCCACTCCTGGATCGTTATGGGTTCGCTGGGGGCCGTCGCGCTGCTGATCGCGGTTTTCGTCCGCGGCGCACCGGGCGAGCGGCTCCCTGAGGGCGGGCCGCTCGCACGCCTGCGCGACGTTCGCGCTGTGCTTCCCGTTCTTGCTCTCTCGGTTCTGGCTTGGTTGCCGGCCGCGTTCGTGGTGACGGTCTCTGCCCTGGGACTGAACGTACCGCTCGATCCGGTTGCCGGAGCCCGTGTTTTTGCCGCAGCCACGTTGGGTGGCGGGCTCAGTCTGATGCCGGCCGGAATGGCCGCGACGGGCTCGCTTGCGATAGTGCAGCTGGAAGGACTGGGGATCGCGCTGACGAGCGCGGTGGCCGTCGTATCGGTGTACCGCCTGTTCACAGCGGGCATAACGCTGGCCATCGGCGGCATTTTCCTGGTGTTGGAGTCCCGGCGGTTGAGAGTGCGCACCGATGAGCCCATCCACTTCGATGCGATTGCCAGCGAGTACCTCGACCAGTTCTCGCCGCACATCTGGGACCTTTTGCTGAAGCGCAAGACGGCGCTCCTGCAGTCCGCACTGGGTCCGGCGTCAGGCGCGGGCACCGGACTGGACCTGGGCTGCGGTCTCGGACTGCAGGCCAGTGCGCTGCGTGAGCGCGGCTACCGCGTCATAGGGCTGGATCCGGCGTACGGTCTGGTCCACGAAGCAGGTGCCAGGGGGTTGCCGGCTGTTACCGGCAGCGCGCTCGAGCTGCCTTTCGCCGATGGAAGCATCGACTTCGTCTATACGGTGGGGGTGCTGCATCACCTGGGCGGTCAGGCGGAGCAACGTGCGGCGTGCAGCGAAGTCGCGCGCGTCCTCCGCCCGGGTGGTCTGTTCGTCGTTCACGAGACGAATCCGCGCAATCCGCTCTTCCGGCTCTACATGAGCTACCTGTTCCCGATCCTGCGGAGCATCGACGAGGGAATAGAACACTGGATCGATCCGGCTTACTGGGGATCGGCTGACGGGCTCCGGGTGGAGCGCGTGGAGTTCTTCACCTTTCTTCCGGACTTTCTTCCGCGGCCGCTGCTACGCGCCGCACTAGGCATCGAGCGCTGGCTCGAGCACAGCGCGGCTCGAATGTATTCGGTGCACTACATGGCCGTGGTCCGTCGGCCGTCGGTCACCGAACCGGTGACCGGGTCCACGATGGCGGCGGCGGAATCGGGCGCTTCGTGAGCATCGAGGCGTCGGAGCAGGCCGACCACGCATCCATCGCTACCAGCGGCGCCGCCATCATTACGCGACAGCGTGCCGTACGCATTGTGTTCGTACTGGTCGCGGGCTCGCTTCCAGCGCTGCTCCTTAGAGAGGCGGTGGCGGCCGCAGCGGCACTCCATCCGGCGGCGAGTAGCTCCGTGCTCTCCTTCGGCCTGGCCGAAGCCGTCACTGTCTACCTGACAGCGCCTCTCGCCGCGCTCTCAGCCTGCATTCTGTTCATATCGCCCGGTCTTCTGCTGGCCCTGGCCGCGAACACCGCTGATACCATCGGCAGCTGGATGTTGAAGGGGTTCGCAATATCGCTGGCGCTGCTCGCAACCGTTGCTGCCGTCGCGCACGGAGTGGGTAGTTCGCCTGACGGAATCTTCTTCGGATTGCTCGTACTCGGCTGCACGCTGGCCGCGGGCGGGGCGGTGATTGCGCGGGTGAGTCGAGGCGCGTCGCTGGCGTGGCCGCTCGGCGGTTCCGGTGCGACAGCGGCGATGGTTTCGACGCTCGTGGTGCCGGCCGCAATACTTCTGGCCTTCGCACCCAAGTTCTTCTGGGAGGATCTCAACGGCGACGGCGCTCATGCATTCGAGGCCGCTCGTCTCCTGTTGTTTCGCGCGGTGCCGTTCTGGGATGCAGCGGCTGGCGAGGTTGCCGGGTTCCCCGGGTTGACCTCGATGCTCTACGCCTATCCAGCGTCCTGGTTCATCCGGCTGTTCGGTCCGGTCGAGGTATCGGCGCGACTTCCCATGCTGCTGTACCTGGCAACGTTATTCGGCGGACTCCACGCTCTGATCGCGTTGCGGCGTCCCGCTCCGCGCGCCGCCGAGAGCTGGCTTCTCTGGCTCGCGCTCGCCGTGTATTTCGTGACCGTATCGTTCAGCGCAACGTACGCTCCGTACGCGGCCGACATCGCATTGCCGGCGACACAGGATTCGCTGCTCATCGCCTGCTTCCTGGGCTTCGTGCTCGCGTTCGAGCGCGGCGGTACCGGCTGGATGCTGGCGTTCGCGCTGCTCACGCACATCTCTCTACCTAACGGGATTCTACTCATCGGTTTTTGGGTGGTAGCCGTGATACTCACCCGCCGGCCGTTGCCGCGTCGCGAGCTGGCCATGACCATTGCCGCGTTGGCCGCGTGCGTTCTGCTCGGAGTGCTTGCGCCCCCGATTCTTGCGGCGTTTGGCCAACCCGAGCCCGGCGGAGAGTACGGGCTTGGAGGACTGGTCAGGCGCTTCGCGTTCCTTCAACTGACCGACCTACGGCGGTTCCTCTTCCTGGCCGTGCCGTGCGGCATTCTCCCCGCGATCGCGCTGTTCGGCTGGCGCCGCCAGGACGCACTTGCGCAAGCATTGACGTTGACGACGGCGGCGGCGTTCCTGTTCGCGTACGTCCAGCTCCACGCCTCGCTGCACTACTACATCCCGGCCATGCTTCTGCCGCTCGTGGTCTACTGGCGGCTCGATGTAATGCACTCGAATCGCCGGCGCCAAATGCTGGTCGCGACGGCCGCGGCGGCAATCGTCAGCCTTGTAATCGCCATGCCGGCGGAACCCGGTCCGGTGAACGTGACTCGCAACGTAGGATACGCGATCGACTTCCGCGTTCCGGGATACCATTCAATGGCTCCGGAATCCTTCCGCGCATCCACGTTATTGATTGCGGTGGTGCCTTACGACTGGGACCCGCGTGTCCCCGAAGCGACCCTTGGCACTTCGCCCCTGGTCCTGTCCTATTATGCCAACCGGCGCCCCAGCGGTGCCGAGACCAACTACGTGCTTCAGCGCACCGAAGACCCTCCGGTAGTCGGCGCCACGCTGCTTTCCTCGGACGGCGAGTTCGCCGTGTACGTCCTCGCAGACTCCATTCATCGCCGGCATCTGGCGCTGCGTCCTCCCACGCCGGCCGGCGCGCGCGCGTTCGTCATTCCGCGGGGGATACTGTTTCGCACCGAGCCGCTGCCGGACAGTCCCTACGTGATCGACCTCCCGGCAATAGCTGAGCGGCTGGGGATCGATGTCGACGCGCTGGCGGCCCGGATGGGCGTCGTCCGTTGAGTGGAATCCGATTCGCAAGCCTCCCACGAGTTGATCGCCATGCAAACCTCCTCGCCGTTAAGCTCGAGTTCCGATTGTCACCCACTTGAAACAGCGAGGAGCCAAACAAGAAAGCATGACGACTGGCGGAATTGCAGTTAGCTGCAATAATGTGCACGTCCGGCTTCCCCCTGTTGTTAGAGCACGGCGAGTCCCGTGCCGGGCCGGAGTTCAATGGACCAAAACGGACCGGGCAGTGCGTGGCGGACGCTGAATAGCGCGATAACGATGGCTGCAACCCCTGAGGAGGACAACGTGCGATACGGAGTGGGAGTATTAGGTGTAATGCTGGTCGGCCTGGGAGCCTGCGCGGACGGTCCGCGGATAACGGAGCCCGGCGCGGGGGAGTCGAACCCGTCGTTATCGGCTGCGAAGTCCGGCGGCTTGCAGGACCGGTACATCGTGGTCTTCCGGGGATCGGTAGCCGATCCGGACGGCGCGACCGACGATCTGATGCGTTCGCACGAGGGCCAGGTTCACTACCGCTATCGCGCGGCCCTTAAAGGTTTTGCCGCATCGCTGCCGGCGCCGGCTCTGGAAGGGATTCGTCGGAATCCCAATGTTGACTACGTGGAAGCCGATGGGATCATGAGCATCGCCGCGACACAGTCGCCGGCCACGTGGGGACTCGACCGCATTGACCAGCGCAACCTCCCGCTGAGCAGCAGCTATACGTACAATGCCAGCGGTTCGGGGGTGCGGAGCTACATCATCGACACGGGGATCCGATCGAGCCATAACGAATTCGGCGGCCGGGCGAGCGGGGGATTCACGGCGATAAGCGATGGGAGGGGGACGGACGATTGTAACGGGCACGGCACGCATGTGGCCGGTACCGTTGGCGGCACTACGTACGGCGTCGCCAAGTCCGTGTCGCTCGTCCCCGTCCGCGTGCTCAACTGCCAGGGTTCCGGAACGACGAGCGGGGTCATCGCCGGCGTAGACTGGGTGACGGCGAACCACATCAAGCCCGCCGTGGCCAACATGTCGCTAGGCGGGGGCGCAAGCTCGTCGCTCGACAACGCGGTGGCCAACTCGATCAGCGCCGGCGTCACTTACGCCGTTGCGGCCGGGAACAGCAACGCCAACGCGTGTAACTACTCGCCGGCACGGGTCGGAACGGCGATCACGGTGGGCGCTACCACGTCCTCCGATGCACGGGCGTCGTACTCCAACTTCGGAAGCTGCCTCGACTTGTTCGCGCCGGGGAGCTCGATCACCTCCGCATGGTCCACCAGCAACACGGCGACCAACACCATCAGTGGCACCTCGATGGCATCGCCGCACGTGGCCGGTGTGGCCGCCCTGGTGCTGCAGGCCGGCCACCAGAGCCCGTCAAACGTCCGCAACGCCATTGTGAACAACGCCACGTCCGGAGTGGTGTCCAGCGCGGGCTCGGGCTCACCGAACCTGCTGCTCTACAGCGGATTCGTGGGTGGCGGCTCCACACCTAACAACCCGCCCACGGCGTCCTTTACATCCAGCTGCTCGAACCTGGCCTGTAACTTCAATGGCAGCGGCTCCTCCGACAGCGACGGCACCATCACCGGTTATCAGTGGACCTTCGGCGATGGCACCAGCGGATCGGGCAGCTCGGTCAGCAAGACCTACGGCGCGGCGGATACCTACTCGGTCACGCTGACGGTCACCGACGACGATCTCGCCACCGGAAGCCAGACGCGTAGCGTGACTGTGACCGCATCATCGGGAGGTGGCACCGTCATCTACCTTCAGAGCCTTTCTGGCGCATCGGCGTGGGTAAACCCGAGCCGCAGACAGTGGCGGGCGACGGTAACCGCGTTGGTGCATAACAACTCGGGCCAGCCGGTGAGCGGTGCCACGGTTACCGGCAGCTGGAGCAACGGCACAACCGGATCCACGAGCTGCACCACCGGCTCGGCGGGCACGTGCTCCGTGCAGACCGGCAATGTATCGTCGGGCACATCGAGCGTGCGTTGGAACGTCGGAACGCTGAGCGCAACTGGCGCAACGTATGATCCCGCGCTGAACAACGCGAGCGGCATCACGGTGGCACGTCCGTAAAAGGGCGCGTCACGAGATGGGGCGGGCTGGGCGGCCGAGGCGGGGCCTCGGTCGACGCCAGCCGTTCCAGTCCGTCCCTCTCGGCACCGATCGTCAGTGGGCCTCGAGATGCTGCTCCGCCGGTGCGCAACGAATGGCAGGCAGTGAACCGCCGATGTCGCAGACGGGATCCGCTGGCCTTCTGCAATGACTTGATGGGAGGCCATTGAGACTCGCTAATCTGCGTAACTCGTGGTTATGCAGTGGCGTTTGCCCTTGTCGGTGTAATCGGTGGCCGGCGGGGCCGCTAGCGCGGGTCGCGGGTCCGATCGATCAGGTCGGGCAGCCGGGTGAGCTCGTCGTAGAGGCGCTCGGCGATCAGGCGGTGACCTTCTGGGTTAGGATGGCGGTCCCATTCCGCAACTGTGAGTTCGTGCTCGTCCCTGCCCTCGTAGACATCGGAGAGATCGATGACTTCGAAGCCGGCATCGCGCGCGAGCTGCAGCAGTAACGGCGCGTCGTTCATGAGTACGCCGTCCAGCGGCATCGGGATCAGCACGAATATCGGACGTACGCCACGGTCCCTTGCGAGCAAGCCGATCCGACGCAGCGCCCAGCCGGCAACTTCCGGCGCGTAAGGTTTCATTACCCGGTGGATCTCCGTGTTGCTCATATCTCCTCGCGCCCCTGCCGCTTCTACGCGCGAGCGCAGGAAGTCATCACCGAGATCGTTGCCGCGGATCAGTTCCACGTGCAGGTAATCCACCAGACGAAGGAAATCCACGGCATGGCCCACCAGCAGCACGGCATCCGGATCGAAGGAGAGGACGCGCTCGCTCTCCAGGATGATGAGCTGCTGAAAAACGCTGTAGCGCGGGACGGCAAAATTGAGGATCTCGTACTGATCGAATGGCGAACCCCCGCGCTCGGCGTTGAGTCGGTTCTCGACGAGCGACTCGAAAGTCTCGCCGTCGCCTACACCCATTCCCATCACGTAGGATTGCCCGAGCAGCGCGATGCGAAGTGAGTTAGGCGAACGCTCGAGCTGGTAATCGCGATCGCGCATGCCCCAGCGATTCGTTCGCAGGGGCTGGCCCTGGAACATTACCGAAACGAAAGGCTTGAGCTCGCTGTGCAGAATGCCGTCGTGCCACACGAGTACCCCGAGCTCATTGAGCGTCGGTCCCGGACGATCGCGACCGGCGTAGACCTCCCAGAGCTGACCGTTGAAGCGATTGACGCCAACGATCTGCTCGTAGTACCCTCGCTGGAGCGTTTCCGCATCCCCGCGGTTGAGCTCCGCGAGGCGTAAGTCGCGCACGACCTGACGAGCCTGGGCGGGTAGTACGGCGGGTACCTCGCCGGCGAGCCACACCAGGATAAGCGGTATTGCCGTTGTAAGCGCGGGGTATCGCCACAATCCACGCGAAGTACCTGACCGGGCAAAGCGCGGAACCAGGTATTGCACGGCAAACGCCACCAGCGTCACCGCCCCGAGCGTACCGGCAACTACCAGGAAATCGACCGGGCGAGTCGTCGCGGCCTCGAAGAGATCGAAGAAGGCCGAGAAGGTCGGACTGGTCCAGAGACCCCAGAGGATCGCCATCGTCGCGAAGGTGGCCGCCGTTGCCAGCGCCGTTCGCCAGGCCTGTCCGGCAGTGACCGCCACCGGACCGCCTAGCGAACGGACGCGCCCGCGGCGCGCCTCGCGCAGCACGTTGATTACCAGGAAGGCCGCCAGAATGGCCCAGAACGCCGTGTCGGTCGCGCTCCACAGCCACGTTCCAAGGAGCCAGAACCATTGGTACGAGTGCAGCAACCACGTCGCGACGAACACCAGCAGTGTGGCGACGACGAGTGCCGCCGTATCACCCATCTTCCGCTTGCGCAGCGCGAACAATGCAGGGGTGAATACCACCTTCTGCATGAAGTCTTTCCAATAAATGTTGATTCTGCGCCAGAAGTCGGTGAACGAGCTGGCGAGAAAGAAAAACCGGTGTGTCTCCGGAAGCCGGAAGCCGAACAGATGCAGTATACCGACGATCAGGTGGAATTGACCGGACACGCGCAGATACAGCCCGAAGTTGGCGAGCAGATACCGCACGATATCTGCGGTGCCGGTCACTTCCGCCGGGGATATCGTTGCGTACTGGTAGATCACGCGATAGGCGAGCAGCTGCGTGACGCCGCGGAGCATCCACCGCACGCCCTCTTCGTAGACATCAATCGCCTGGCGGTCGTAATAGGTACGCCTGAACGTGTTGAAGTCGACTACGGGAAAGAGTGGAAAGCATGCGTTGGGCAGCATGAAGAAGTAGCCTAACGTTCGCGCCGGATTGGTCCTTTCCTTCTGGTGTCGCAGATCATAGAGGTAGGCGATCATCCGGAACATGAACATCGAAGCGAGGATCGGCCAAATCGATCCGGGGAAGGGAGCCGGTATCCATCCGGCCCGCATCGACGCCAGCACCAGGCCGGCTGCGACGATCAACGCCACGCGCGCGCCGTACCGTATTGGTAGATGGCACAACGCAATCAGCATCAGCCCAACGCCAATCAGCCAGGCTCCGGCCTGCAGCCCGAAAATCAGCCCCACCGCGCCTAGCGACAATACCGCGAAGCTCTTCAGGCGGTAGGCCATCGGCAGCAGGTGGTGCGCGATGAACCCGGCAAGGATGAGCGGACCCAATTTGCCGTAGAATGCCTGGCTTTCGATCCGGAACGCCGCGATGAGCGCTAGAACGGCGGCAAGCTGTACGACCACCAGCGGGAAGCGCCACCAGTGCACGCCCGCCGGCGCTGCCTCCGAGTGGTCGGGTTGCCCCGACGCCGGGGCTTTGAAGGATGTAACGGCGCCGCCGACGATGGTCATGCGGGCACCGTGATGGAAAGCAGAGCGGCAAACCACGGCGGACTCGAGGCACCGATCCGCTGACTACGGCGTCGCGACCATTCAGACTTCACGAGAGTTCCTTGCTCCGAGCATTGTCAGATGACGGCGACAACCCGCCGCGGCCGAAGGCCGCATCGCACCTACCGTGCTCGGCGGATCTCCATTTGTGTTGGAGCGTAACCCATTGACACGAATCCGCTTAGCCTCGGGAGGAATAACATCTGGCGCCCCCTCCCGCCGCACATGCGTTGCGTTGACTCAACGTCTGACGCGCACAACGACTACAACTCGGCCGACTGAGGCGTTCGGCCGAGTAGCGCCCGAAGAGCTCCTATCGGATCGCGCGAACCCGCCACCTGCCATCTTCTGATCGAACCATGCTGTCGAGCACAAACCGGAGTCGCTCCAGCGTCGGCGCCAGCTCTGGCGAACCGACCAGATTCGTTTGTTCGAAGACATCGGTGGACAGGTCGTAGAGGAACTCTTCCCCCCTGCGATGCACGATGTAGTGCAGATCGCCCGCGGCGAGCGAGTACAGATCGCTCTTGGCCGCTGGCCAATGCGAGTCCTCGTCGGCCCAGGGATGTCTCGCAACGGTTGAAAGCCGCGGTTC
>DATKDD010000379.1:0-3717 GCA_035512875.1 Gemmatimonadaceae bacterium
CGACGGCATCGCGGTGGACGACGGCTCGCGCGCGCTCGAGTTGCTGCGCACACGCGCGGCACGTCTCACGCACCGGCGTGAGGCGGTGCTTGGCGCGCACAGCCTCGCGTTGCTCAAGGGGCAACCCGACGAGGCCTTGGCTGTCACGGGCGAGTTCGATGATGGACAGCCGGGATCGCGAAGCGCGGAACGAATCCGTGTGCTCGATGCGCTGTACGGGGGCGGCGACAGCGCGGCGGCGCGCACGGCACTGGAGCGGCTGATGCCGGGAACCGGGAGCCGCGCGCTCACGCCTGACGATGCCTGCGTGAGCGGCCAGTGGGGTGCCTGGCACGGGGAGACCCGCACGGCGCGAATAGGGCAGCGGATCCTGCGCGACTCTCCCACGCCGGTGGATGGCGCGTCAGTCGCGTGCTCGGCGCTGGTCGAAGCGATCGCGGCGGTGGAGCGTGGGCTGCCGGAGGCCCGTCGGCTTGTCGAGCGAGCGGACTCGATCGTGGCCGTGGGTCCGCCATTGGGTGATACTCGCGCATACGCCAGCCTTGCGATAGCGCGACTGTACGTCAGTCTGGGCGATTCGGAGCGGGCATTGGCGAGTGTGCGCCGCCGTCCCTACCTGCGCGGATGGCCGCGGTACCTGGGCTCGTACCTTCGCGAGGAAGGGCGACTGGCCGCCGAATCCGGAGATCGGGAAGGTGCCGCTCACGCCTATCGGCAATACTTGTCGCTCAGGAATTCCGCGGCCCCCTTGCTCCGCGATGAAGCCGACAGCGTGCGAGCCGAGCTTGGTGCGTTAGGGCGGCGGTGGCGGGGGGACGATTGAGGGGTTAGGGGCTAGGGGCTAGGGGCTAGGGGCTCTAGTCCCTGGTCGCCAGTCCCTCCGTAGCCGTCACCACCGACAGCGGATCCACAGTTACGGTGCCGTAGCGCGCGATCCAGTGGAGGTGCGGGCCGGTAACGCGCCCGGTTGCTCCTACACGTCCGATTATCGCGCCGCGGGCCACCGTGTCGCCGGCGGCGACCTCCGCTTTGCTCAAGTGGAAATAGCCGGTGACGAGTCCCTCGCCGTGATCCACGTAGATGGCCGTGCCGGCCAGATAGAAATCGGCGACCAGCGCCACCACCCCGCGATTCGCGGCACGCACCGGTGCTCCGATGTCGCCGGCCAGGTCCACACCAAGGTGCCGGGACTGCACGGCGCCGTTGAATACGCGTCCCGTGCCGAACGCACTAGTTATGCGACTTGGGCGCGGCCGCGCGAACGGCTCGTCCCACAGGCGCGGCGTCTCGTGGGCGCGCCGGGCCACCTCCATCGCCATCGCCGATTCTCGCGCCATGCGCGCGGCCGTGGCCGAATCGGGCTGGCGCGAGAACCGTGGCGCGACGTTCAGCCGCGCTCCCGTGCGAGCCGGAGGAGCGGGCTCCACGTGCAACGCGATCGGAAGCTCGAGTAGAGCTTCGGCGCCATCCGGACCGCTCACGGTAACGGCGACCGAAATGGTGTCCGGCGAGTCTACGGGAATTCCGGCGTAGGCGATCAATGAATCGGCCGTGCGGGAGAAGTGCAGCGGCTGGCCGGCAAGGCTACCGCCGAGCGCGGCGTCACCGTTTGCGTACTCGGTGGTGAATTTCGCCGCGATCCGAAGCAGCGTCCCCGGCGTGGGGTGGACGGGGCTCCAGCGCACCTCGACGGGCGGCTGCTGGGCGGCGGCTGGAGGCGCGACAGCCGCAAGGGCGATCACCAGTGGAAATATCAGGCGAGGAATCATGGTGTATCTACCCTTACCGCGCACCAGTGTTCGCGCGGCGCTCTTGCAACGCGGAGCGCGCTTGGCAAGTTGATGTATCGTACGCCGGTAACCCACGGTCGCGTCCGTCCCGAACCCCCTGTGCAATGCGCCCTGCAGCAAGGCCGCTGTTCTGCCTGACGATGCTCGCTCTCACCTCGCTCGCGTCCGCATGTGCCGCCGCCGGCGGTGCGCGGCCCGCTTCCGATGTGACAGGAGCCTCGACTCCCACCCGGCCTCGTGCATATCCGGTGTTCGAGACGCGAGATTTTGCGGCCGCGGTGGCCAACGGGACGCGGACGCGAACCGGGCGGCCGGGACCGGGATATTGGCAGCAGTACGCCCGATACCGGTTGGAAGCGACGCTCGATCCGGCATCGGCGCGGCTCGAGGGACGCGGAACGATTCGCTACCTCAACAACTCGCCCGATACGCTGCGCATCGTCTATCTGCATCTGCACAACAACCTGTTCGCGCCTTCGGCGATGCGCAACGAGGTGGTGCCGGTCGTTGGCGGTGTCGACCTGCACCGGGTGGCCGTGAATGGCAGAGCGCTCACGCCTCTCGCGCCCGACGGCCGCGGCCCGGGGTTCGCCGTCTCGTCGACGATCCTGGCGGTGACGCTCGACCGGCCCCTGCTCCCTAACGATTCGATAGGCATGGAGCTCGAGTGGGCGTTGACCGTGCCGCCCGACGGCGCGCCGCGCGGCGGCACGGATGGCGAAGTTTTCTATGTAGCGTACTGGTACCCGCAGATGGCGGTCTACGATGACGTGAGCCGCCGCTGGCAAACGGACCCGTACATGGGCAACGCCGAGTTCTACATGGGCTTCGCCGATTACGACGTGGCGCTCACCGTTCCCGCGGGCTGGCTGGTCGGCGCGACCGGCACGCTGCAGAATCCGGCTGATGTACTCACGCCAATGGTCCGCGCGCGACTCGATTCGGCCGGCCGCGGCACCGACATCGTGCGCATCGTACGCGATGAGGATCGCGGCGTAGGCCGCGCCACACTCCGCGGAACCGATGGGCGCCTGACGTGGCGCTTTAGCGCGACGAACGTGCGTGATTTCGCGTTCGGAACCTCCGAGACGTACCTGTGGGACGCGACGATGGCGCAGGCTGGCGATGCGACCGCGGACGGGCGTCCGGACAGCGCTCGCATCCACACGTTCTACCGCCCTGAGCGACGCGCCTGGGCATGGGGGAACTCCGCACGCTATACACAGCACTCGGTGGATTTTCTCTCCCGGTATCTCTGGCCCTATCCCTACCCACACATGACGGCGATCGATGGCCCGACGAGCTGCGGCGGAATGGAGTACCCGATGATGACCTGTATCGGCGGCCAGCGCGACACCATGACGCTGTACTCGGTCACCGTGCACGAAGTCGGGCACATGTGGTTCCCGATGCAGGTCGGGTCCGACGAAAAACGCTACGCCTGGATGGACGAGGGATTGACCCGCTTCAACCAGGGACTGGCAATGCAGGAATTCTTTCCCGGATACGATCGCGAAAGCATAACGCGCGACAACTATCTTGCGCTGGCCCGGCAGGGATCCGCCAGTGAAGCCGGTTCGGTCGGTGAAGTGGAGCTCATGCGTCACGGCGATCTGTACCCGATCGGGACGCCGGCCTTCGGCATTGCCACCTATGACAAGATGGCGACGAACCTCATGTCGCTGAGGGCAATTCTGGGCGAGGAGCTGTTTCTCCGCGCCTATCGGGAATACGGCCGGCGGTGGATCAACAGGCATCCGGCACCGTATGACTTGTGGAATACCTTCAACGAAGTTGCCGGGCGGGATCTGTCCTGGTTCTGGCGCACCTGGTTCTTCGAGACGTGGACGCTCGACCAGGCGCTGGCATCCGCGCGGCGGGTCGGCAGCGAGCTCGAGATCGTCATCGAGGATCGCGGTCTGGCACC
>DATKDD010000380.1:0-7688 GCA_035512875.1 Gemmatimonadaceae bacterium
AGGGGAAGCGGGTGAGCCAGCTTTCGATTCCACGTCGTCAAGCGCCGCGCGCGATGAAGCGGCCATCGAACCTGGCGCTCGTTCAGGTGCGGCCAATTCCGCTGGCGCCCCGCGAGCGTCGGAACGGCAGGACATGGCAACGCCACCGACGAATGCGGGCTTGCCGCCTGACAACAGGGGGACGGTCGCTCGTGAGTCCGCGGGTGCCGTGGTTGGTGAGTCGGCCGCCGGTCGCCGATCCGGGGTCGAGCTGGCGTCCATTCCGGCCGGAACGACGGTCCGGCTCTCGTCAGGCGAGCGCGTCTGCACCAATACGCACTTCATCGGCGACAGATTTCCGGCAACGGTTGTCGAGCCAGTGAGCGCCGCCGCCGGAGTGTCCATTCCGGCCGGCTCGCGCGCCTCGGTTCAGGTGACCTCGGTGAGTCACGGCGAGGGCGACGGCGAGGTGGCCAGCGTCGGTCTGGCGGTCCGCCACTTTATTTTGTCGGGAGTGGAGTATCCGGTCGACGCGACGATAACCTCGGCCAAGGTCGAGCAGGTGCGAACCTCGTCGGCGTCGGCAGACGCGAGCAAGGTACTCGGCGGTGCGGT
The DNA here is from genome assembly GCA_035512875.1 of Gemmatimonadaceae bacterium. Lineage (GTDB taxonomy): Bacteria > Gemmatimonadota > Gemmatimonadetes > Gemmatimonadales > Gemmatimonadaceae > JALZIF01. The sequence goes on from DATKDD010000380.1 coordinate 595, forward strand.
GGCCGGGGCGATTCTCGGCCAGGTGCTGGGGAAAGACACGAAGTCGACGGTCATCGGTGCCGCCACTGGAGCGGCGGCAGGTACGGCCATCGCCATGGGCACCCGTGATCACGCCGGCTGCATTCCTGTCGGCGGCTCGATCGCGATTCGTCTGAATACGCCGGCGCGGGTAGCCGCGCACTGATGCGCGGCCGTCACGCGCCGACCAGCGTCTAGTACCCGACGGCGGCGCCTACGCTTCGCGGTTCCGAGACGCCGTGCCAGCCACCGCGCACGCGCATGATGGCGTTCACGTTCGTAAGGCCGCGAGTGCTCCACAGGCGATGTCCCATCGCGACCAGGGAGTCAGACGCCGCCGGCGTAAAACCGCGCTCCTCATGACGGATGGAATCGGGCCACGCCTGATGATGCATGCGCGGCGCGCGCATGGCATCCGCCAGCGTCATGCGGTGGTCGACGACGTTCAGAATCACCTGCATGGTTCCGGTGATGATCGTCGGACCGCCGGCCGCACCGACCACGAGCAGCACGCTGCCTGACGGGTCGAGCACGATCGTCGGAGACATGGAGCTGAGTGGCCGTTTGCCGGGCTCCACTGCATTCTGCTCTCCCTCGATCAGTCCAAACATGTTCGGCTGTCCGGGCGCGGTCGCCAGGTCATCCATCTCGTTGTTGAGAAAGAACCCCGCACCGGCAACGAGCACACCGGACCCGTAGCCGCCGTTCAGGGTGGTCGTCGTCGAGACGGCGTTCCCTTCGGCGTCAACGACCGAATAGTGCGTCGTGTGCATGCCGGCCGGGTTCTCGACCGCCGCCGGCGAGCGCGATGCCTGACCAGGCACGATCGTCCGGCGCAGCTCGCGCGCATACTCCTTGCTCGTCAGGCGCGCCACCGGCACGTCGCAGAACGCGGGATCGCAGAGCTTGGTGTTGCGGTCCACGAATGCACGTCGGAAGGACTCGGCCAGCAGGTGCTTGTATTGCGCGCTTTGAAACGGCGGAAGAGCGTCATACGTCTCGAGAATGTTCAGCGCCTGGATCATCGTCGTGCCGCCTGACGATGCGGGCGGCATCGCAACCAGCGAATAACCCCGGTAGGTCGCGCGAAGCGGCTCCCGCCAGATCGGCTTGTACCGCGACAGATCCTCCCTGGTAATGATTCCGCCGCCGCGCTGCATTTCTGCAACGAACAGATCGGCGGTCCTTCCCTCGTAGAAGGCGCGCGGACCCTGCTCGGCGATCGCGCGGAGCGTCCGGGCGAGATCGGTCTGTACCAGCCGCGATCCCGGCGCGACGGTCGGTCCCTGCGCAAAGAAGATGTCCCGCCCGGCAAATCGCGTTATGACCGCGCTGTCCGACCGAAGGCTCCGCCAGAGCGAGCTGTCGACGGAAAACCCGCCTTCGGCAAGGCGGATCGCCGGCGCCATCACCTGAGCAAGCGTCAGGCGCCCGTACTTGCGCTGAGCTTCGGCGAGGCCGGCCACCGCGCCCGGAACGCCGGACGCGAGATGGCCGACGAGGCTCTTGTCGGTTTTCCTGCCCGCTTCGTCGAGGTACATGTTCCGAGTCGCGGCGAGCGGCGCGATCTCCCTGTAATCGATCGCGGCGACTTCGCCGGTGGCCAGACGAATCACCATGAAACCGCCGCCCCCGATGTTGCCGGCAGCCGGATACGTGACGGCCAATGCGAAACCCGTAGCGACCGCGGCATCGACGGCGTTGCCACCCTGCCGGAGAATCTCTACTCCCGCCTCGCTTGCCAGCCGGTCGTTGCTCGCGACCATTGCCTGTGGTGCGAAGACCGCCTCTTCACCGGATTCGAAGCGCCAATCCTCGGGAAACTGCGGCGCGACGCGTGATGGGATCTCCGGCGCGCCGCTGAAATCGGCAATTGTGGATGAGGGCGTGCCGGCACGGCACCCCAGAGCGCTGACAACTAGGAGCGCAATAGCAGAAGTCTGGATACGCACTGTCAGGGACTCACGAGAAGAGAAGGAAAGGCATCATCAGCAGCTATCGTCGCGTGGCGGTACCCACGCCGTGGCGCAGGCCGAGCCGTGTCGTTCGGTAATACGTCGATGTGCTCGCGTCGTTGGGAAGCTCCGTGCGCTGGTGCAGCGCGATTCCAAAGTCCTGGACCAGCACTATCTGCGTGCGCGTTCCGATCGAGTAGCCAAAGCCGCCACCGATCATGAAAGTGACGTCGAGATCAGCGCCGAGCGGCGGCAGCCGTCGGCCGTCGTCCTCTGACGTGAAATCACTGTAGCGTAGCGCGCCTATGCTCGCTTCGATCACCTGGTGAAGCCCCACACCGCCGCCCCCGTGAAAGGTAAGCGCCAGCGCCGATACGGTGCTCAGGGCGTCCTCCGCCCCACCGGCAAAAGGAGCATATCGCAGCGGGACGCGCGCGTACGCCGCCAGTACTCCGATGGAGTTTCCGCGCCCGAGCGAATACTCGAGTGATGCGCGGAACTGGGCCGCGTTGGCGAAGCGCCAGGAGGTCGCGCTCACGCCGTCGTCGACGACGCCAAGATCGAACAGGCCAAGAGCGCCGGAGATCCATGCGCGCGGTTCACTCGAACTCCGGCGATCCAGCACCTGCGCGTGCGTTGCCTGCGTGCTCATCGCGAGCAGCGTCATGCCGAGCGTGAATACTCGCACGTCCATCTCCCTGGTCCTTGCCGGTCAGCGTTGGCGCGGCATAACTTAGCCACGCAGACGCGCGTGCGACAAGCAGCGCTGCGCTCCCTCTCACCCGGCATTCGTGGCCGCATCCTTTCTGGATCCGCGTCTCACCGAGCGGCGGAATCCGCGTACCGCCGAAATCGACCTTGCCTCTTCGCAGGAGATCGTGGATTTGATCAACGCCGAGGATGCGACGGTCGCCGCGGCGGTGGCGACACAGCGCGAAGCGATCGCGCACGCTGTCGAGCTGGCCGAGCAGACGCTTCGCGGTGGGGGGCGGTTGATCTATGCGGGAGCGGGGACGTCGGGCCGGCTGGGCGTGCTCGACGCCGTGGAATGCCCGCCGACCTTTGGCACGGATCCGGTGATGGTTCAGGCGATCATCGCCGGGGGCCTTCCCGCGCTGACAAAAGCGCAGGAGGGCGCCGAGGACCGGCCGGAGGATGCGGATCGCGACGTCGATGCGCTGGACGTCGGTCCCGCCGATTTTCTGATCGGGATCGCGGCGTCAGGCACGACTCCGTACGTGCGTGCCGCGGTCGAGAGAGCGAGCGCGCGCGGGGCGAAGACGGGCATTGTCGCGTGCTCGCCTCCGCCCGGCGAGCTGCTTGGCAAGGTCGATGTCGCCATTGTTCCGCTTACCGGGCCGGAGGTGGTCACCGGTTCGACGCGCATGAAAGCGGGCACGGCAACGAAGCTGGTGCTCAACACAATCACCACCGGCGCGATGATCCGGCTCGGCAAGACGTACGGTAATCTGATGGTCGACCTGCGCGCGACCAACGCCAAGCTGCGCGACCGTAGCGAGCGCATCGTCATGGAAGTCTGTGGCATCTCGCGCACCGAGGCGCACCAGGTACTGGAGAATGCCGGCGGACGCGTCAAGACGGCGATCGTCATGCAGAAGAGCGGTGTCGGAGCGGCCGACGCCGACCGCTTGATCGAAGCCGGGGGAGGCGTGATCCGCCGCGTGGTTACCGCCGCGCCGCCGCCGGTCGCCGGTTGATGGGGCGCTTGCGGTCGACAGGTGATGCCAGCGGCATATACATCGGTCTCATGTCCGGTACTTCGCTGGATGGAATTTCCGCCGCCGCGGCGCGGTTCACGGCGCGCGACGGCGGAGTCGCCGCCGAGCTCCTCGCGTTCGTGCACGCTCCGTACGATGAGTCGCGCCGCGAACGGATGCTCGCCGCGATGAGCGGTGTCGATGCGCGAGAGTACTGCCGCCTCGCCTACGATCTCGGCGACTGGCTGGCCGATGCGGCGAACGATTGTCTCGCCGCCGCCGGCCTAACGCCGAGCGACGTGGTCGCCGTAGCCAGCCACGGCCAGACGATCTGGCATGAGCCCGGCCACTCCACATGGCAGCTCGGCGAGCCGGCGGTGATCGCCGAGCGCACCGGCATTTCCGTGGTCGCCAACTTCCGCGCGCGCGACATGGCGGCCGGCGGGCAGGGAGCCCCACTGGTCCCGATCGCTGATTCGATGCTGTTCGCCAGGCAGGACGACTGGCGCGGACTCCAGAATCTCGGCGGGATCGGCAACGTGACGCTCGTTCCGCCCGGCGGCGCGACCGATGGGCTGCGTGCGTTCGATACCGGGCCGGGGGTCGGAGTAATCGATGCGGTGACCCGAAGGCTCGTGCCCGCGCTGCCTTACGATGTCGGCGGCGCGCTGGCGGCGCGTGGCAGGGCGGTGGATTCGGCGGTCGACGATGCGCTGCGCGATCCCTATTTCTCCGCGCCACCGCCCAAATCGACAGGCCGCGAGCTGTTCGGTGCAGCGTATGCCGATCGCCTCATTGCGGCCTGCCGGGCTGGCCGTCCAGGGGCGACGGCGGAGGATTGCGTTGCCACGGCTGTCGCGCTGACCGCGCGCTCGATCGGTGACGCATTCGCCCGCTTCGTTACCGAGCCAGTGCACGAACTGGTGCTCTCCGGCGGCGGCGCGCGCAATCCGGCGCTCGTCAGCGCGATCAGTCGTGCATTACCGCGGCTGACCGTCCGCAGCTTCGACGCTCTCTTTTTCGACGGGGAAGCAAAGGAGGCGGTGGCGTTCGCGTTGCTAGGCTATTTGCACGTAAGCCGCCTGCCCGGGAACGTACCGGGCGCGACCGGTGCACGCGGGCCGCGCGTGCTCGGCCAGTGGGTGCCCGCATGATGACTCCCGCGGCGCAGCTCCTCATTCCGGCGCTCCGGTGGGACTCCCAGCACGGATTCGATCATCTGCGTCCGGAGATCGACGCGGCGCTCGCGCTCGGCGTAGGCGGGTTCATCATCTTTGGGGGCGAGGAGGACGCGGTGCGGCTGCTCACCCGCGACGTGCGCAATCGCTCGCGCGTTCCCTTGCTGATGGGCGCCGATCTCGAGCGGGGGGCGGGGCAGCAGTTCGCCGGCGCGACCGGGCTGCCGCCGCTGGCGGCGATCGCGTCACTGGGCGACATGGACGCCGTGCGCAAGGCAGCCCGGCTGACCGCCCGCGAGGCCCGGACGTTAGGCGTGAACTGGGACTACGCCCCGGTGTGCGACCTGGATCTGGAACCGGAGAATCCGATCGTCGGCACGCGTTCGTTCGGCAGCGACGCTCGCGCAGTCGCCACCTGTGTGTCGGAGTGGATCACCGCCTGCCAGAGCGAGGGGGTTCTAGCGTGCGCGAAGCACTTCCCGGGGCACGGCCGGACTACCGTCGATTCACATGCGGCGCTGCCGGTCGTCACCGCCTCCAAGCGGGAGCTGCTGGAGCGGGATCTTCTGCCGTTCCGCGCGGCGATCGAGGCCGGAGTCGCCAGCATGATGACCGCGCACGTTGCCTATCCCGCGCTCGATGCGAGCGGCGCGCCGGCCACCTTGTCGAGAGAGATCCTTCGCTGGTTCCTTCGCGAATCGCTCAAGTTCGATGGGCTCATCGTCACCGATGCGTTGATCATGGAGGCCTTCAGGCTCCAGGGTGACGAGGCGGACACGGCGACGCGCGCGCTGGATGCGGGATGCGATCTTCTGCTCTATCCGGAAGACCTGCAGGGGATCGCTCGGAGCCTGACGAGTGCGTTGGAGAGCATGGAGCTCGATCGCGAACGAGTGAGCCGGTCATACCGGCGGCGGCTCAAGTGGGCACAGTGGTCGGCACCGCCGAACGAATATCGCCGTCCCTCGGTTACCGACGTGCAGTGGGGCGCGCAGCTCGCCGACCGGGTCATTCAGCAGGTCCGCGGCACGACGGGGCGAATCGGCTCGGTCGTTCAACTCGTTACGATCGACGACGATACAGGGGGCCCGTATCCCGCCCCGTCACGCGATCCGTTCTTTCGGGCCCTGTCGGCGGGCGGCACTCAGGTGCGGCGCGTGGAAACGCCGGGCGCCGACGATGCCACGCCTGCGGTGATCCTCGTCTTCGGCGACATCCGGTCATGGAAAGGGCGTCCGGGCTACTCCGACGAAACGCGTGCCGCAGTCGCCGCCGCCTGCGACGCCGCGCCTGACGCGACAGTGATCCACTTTTCGCACCCGCGGCTGGCCGACCAGCTTCCCGGTGCGCGAAACCTGGTGTCGGCGTGGGGGGGTGAATCGGCGATGCAGCAGGCGGCCGCCAGGTGGTTGTTGCGCGGCGGCCGCCGGGTAGCCTAACACATCTTGTGTGCGGGCGGCGTCATCTCGCCGCCGCGCGCTCCGCCCACGTGAGCGGAACGGTCTTGATCTTCCGTACCCAGGGTAGCAGCAGGAAGGCCGGAAAGGCGAGCGCGAACGTCAGCAGAAAGTAGGGTGCATACCCCAGACGCTCCGCCAGCCCGCCGGAGGCGTACCCCACCATCGTGCGTCCCAGCCCGAACCCCGCCGACAGCAGCGCGTACTGAGACGCGGCAAACCGCTTGTTGCAGATCGACATCAGAAAGGCCAGGAATGCGGCGGTGCCCATGCCGCCGGTGAACTCCTCGACGATCACCGCGCCGTACGCCACCACTTGAGACTTTGCCAGCACTGCCGCGGCATAGTAGCCGAGGTTCGAGGCGGCCTGTATCAGTCCCAACATCCAGAGCGCCCGAAATACGCCTAACTTCGCCGTCAACCACCCCCCGAGCATCGCGCCGGCGATCGTCGCGCCGAAGCCGACGGTTCCCACCATTACTCCGATCTCCGCCGTGCTGAACCCCTTGTCCACCCAGAACGGCCCGCGCAGATACTGCAGCGCGAAGTCGCCGATCTTGAACGTGATGACGAACGCCAGCACCGGCACGAACCCCGGCAGCGCAAAGAGTCCCTGCAGCGGTCGCCAAACCGTCTCGATCAGAGAGGCATGCCTGACCGGCGCCGATGCCGCCGGCAGGAACAGCGACATCCCGAACATCGCCAGGATGAGCGCGGCGCCTCCGATGAAAGCGATCTCCCACCGCCCGGTCACTCCAGCCAGCCAGA
>DATKDD010000381.1:0-2393 GCA_035512875.1 Gemmatimonadaceae bacterium
TTCAAAAACTTCCCCCACACATGCTCCCCGCCGTTGAACCCCGCAATGATCGGATCCACGATCCGCGCCGCCCCGTCCACGATGTCCAACGGCGGATGAAACCTGTGCTCCGCCGTCTTCCTCGCCGCGATCTCCACCGGATCCTCGTCCGTCACCCACCCAGTATCCACGCTGTTCATGTGGATCCCGGCCGCATGGTAATCCGCCGCCGAGGTCCGCGTCATCATGTTCAGCGCGGCCTTCGCCATGTTGGTGTGCGGATGGCGCGTCGTCTTGAATCGGCGGTAGAACTGGCCCTCCACTGCCGACACGTTCACGATGTGCTTGTCACGCTCCGGCGTGCGCGTCATCAAGGGCTTGAGCCGCGCGTTGAGTAGAAAGGGGGCGATGGCGTTCACCAGGTGCACTTCGAGCAGCTCCACAGACGGCACTTCGTCGAGCAACAGTCGCCATGAGTTCCGGCCACGGAGGTCCACCTGCTGCAGGTCCTTGTCGAGCTGGCCCTGCGGAAAAAGCCGCTTGTCGGCGAGGACGTCCTCCGGGAGCAGCGGCACCTGCGACAGCGCTGCCGCGTGCGTGAGACCGATCACTTTGTCGCCCCGTCGCGCCACGGGCGCGTCGCCACCGCCGAGGATGTTCGCGCTGCGCAGTCCGTCGTGGGCCCCGAGCAGCCGGCGAGCGGCTTCCGGCGCCGTCGACAGTGCGGCCTCCTCGTCCTCCATCATGTGCTCGTAGAAGTCGGGCGGGCGCCGCACGGTCTGGCAGGCGTTGTTGACGATGAAGTCGAGCCGCTCCTCCGTAGCGAGCAGATGCTGGCAGAACGCTTCCACGCTCGGCGTGTGCCGCAAATCGAGCCCGAAGATCTGGAGCCGGTCGCCCCAGTCCGCGAAATCCGCCTCGCGCGCGTAGCGCGCCGCAGAATCGCGCGGAAAGCGAGTCGTCACGATCAGCCGCGCGCCGGAGCGGAGCAGCTTGATCCCTGCCTGGTAGCCGATCTTCACGCGCCCACCAGTGAGCAACGCCACGCGCCCGCTGAGATCGGCCAGCTCGGTACGCTTGAAGTAGTTGAACTCCGCGCACTCCGGGCAGAGCTGATCGTAAAAATGGTGTACCTGCGTGTAGAACTTCTTGCAGACGTAGCAGTGTTGCGGCTCGACCGTCTCGCGGAAGTCCGGATCGTCCTCGACTTCCCGCTGTTCGAAATTCTCCGGCGCGAACGCGTTCGGCGTGTTGAACACGGGCGCGCTGCGAAGCTTGCGGATGCCGGTCGCCGCGAACGTGTCCTCCTCGCGCTGGACCTTCTCGGCCTTGCGCTTGCGGTTCGACGCCTTGAGCAGGCGCCGGCGGTCGATCGCGTCGGGGCGCGAGACCTTGCCCGCGGCCTGCAGCAGGCGCTTGCGCTCCTCGTCCGGCACGCCGGCGAGCGTCGCGCGGTCCTCCACTATGGACTCGAGCAGCTCCACTGCGGCGCGGAGCTGGGCTGGATCGATCGGCTTCGGCGTCATTCGTCGCCGGTATCGCGGCGCAGCTTCTTCTTCAGCGACCGCCGTTTCTTCGCATCCACCCGCGCGCGGAGGGCCGAGCGCGAAGGTTTAGTGGCCCTTCGCTTCTTGGGCCGCATCAGGGCGGTGCGCACGACGTCGGCCATCCGCTCCATCGCGATCTCGCGGTTGCGCAGCTGGCTGCGCGTGTTGCTCGCCACGACGCGGAGGCTCCCGTCGGCCGACAGCCGGCTCGCGAGCTTGCGCAGCAGCCAGCTCCGGTCTTCCGGGGAGAGCGCGCGGGAGGCGGCGACGTTCCACACCACCTCGACGCGCGACGACGTCTTGTTCACGTGCTGGCCCCCCGCGCCCGAAGCGCGGGAGGCTCTCACCGTCAACTCACCCGGAGGGATCTCGAAGGCGGAAGGCACGCGCCGGTCGGCGAAGCCGGAGCTCGCTCGTCCTCAGTCCTGATCCGGCTTCGCGGGTCCGGGATCTTCGGATTCGGTCGGCGCGGGCGGGTACGCGTCGTCGACCATGCCGGCTTCCTTGCGTCGCAGCTTCTCGTCGCGCTTGGCGTCCTTCTTCGCCTTGCGGTCCATTTCCTTTCTGCGCTTCTCGAAATCGTAGTTGGGTTTTCTCGCCAATTAGAGAGCCTCCACTCCGTCCTGATTATTGGTGACCTGCGGCATCAAAGCATTATAAGCGAGCGGCCCGCCGCCGCGGGCATTTTCCCCGCGCTATGCCGCCGGCCACATCCACCCGAAAACCGCACCGGTGAGCATCGCATACGCGAGGCCGTCTATCACCGAACGGAACGTCGCCTCGCCATTCTTCATGAACCAGATCCAGTTCTGCACCACGCCGAAGGAATAACCCATGAACGATGCGGTGGTGACGAAGCGGAATATG
>DATKDD010000382.1:0-2627 GCA_035512875.1 Gemmatimonadaceae bacterium
CACGGCGAAGTTGGCCGGCGTACCATGATGGAAAGCATGCACCAGCAGGAACGCACCTCGCGTGGTCTGATCGTACGGGCTCGGTGGATACTCGACCGATATCCAGGGTGGTCCACTCGAGGGTGCCATCCAGGCTCCGACCGCCAGCACGACCGCGGCAACCGCCGCCAAGTGAAACGTCTTACGCATGTGATCCTCCCTTGGTTTGACATCCAATAGTGCGCGCGCTCACGGCCGGGACCTGGCCGCTTTCGCGGTGTCGGCGACCAGCATCACCGGGCCCTTGAACGTGCGTATCGTTATGCTCCGACCTCCCCCCGCGACGGAGGTACCGAGCTCCAGCCCACGCGCGCCCATCCCGGGCTGAGGACGCGCCGAGCTGAGTTGGTTGGTCACGGTTCCCTGCACCGTGATCACATCGAAGTCCGCCCCGATGGCTGGCGGGTGCCTGAGCTCCACATGACCTGAATGCGAGTCGATCGTGAGCTGCCCGCCGCGCTCGATTCCCGCTGCCACAAGCACGTTTCCAGTGATCGTCTCTATGCGGCCCCGTTGCACGGGACCGCCGAGCACGGAGACCGCGCCGCTTACGCTCGTCAGGCCCACATCCTCCCCGCCGCCGGAGATGGTGACCGCACCACCGGCCGACTTCGCGCGCAGCCAGCCGGCGCGGCCGTTGACCACGATCTCGCCATCCATTGTTTCGGCGTTCAGCTCGCGAAGATCGCCGGTAACGTTGATGCTGCCGCTCACGATGTCGATGTCGATCGCGCCGCGCACGCCGCTCACTTCGACTGCCCCGCTACCCAGCTTGACCCAGACGCGGCTGCGCGAGGGCACGCGCAGCTCGAGCCTCGCGGGCGATGCGGCGGTTGCGGCGGGTGTTTCGACGAACAGCTTGGCACCGGCGCCGTTTGCGGCGACCCCACCGTCTATGCGCGCCGACGCACCCACCTCGCCCGTGAACACCAGCGAGTCGCGCTCCCAGCCGATCACACGCAGCACCGTGGACTGCGACACCGCCGTCAATCGAATCGACGATGTGGGCGTCACCGCATGCCGCCGCTCGAAGTTCTTCTGCGCCTCGCTCGCCGGCACCATCACCACAAGCGCGCAAATCAACATCAGTATTCGCATCTCAACTCCTCGGCGGTAGTTCGCTCGCCCGTCGCAACAGCGTGACTTTCTGCTCGTAGCTCGACGCCAACAAGCGCGACAGCGCTGCGTTGGCGGGATCGCGCACCAGCGCCGCGCGAGCCTCCGCGATCGCGACATCGATCGTGGCCAGACTTCGCTCGACCGTCCGGACCGTTGCGGGATCCAGCAGCTCCCGGCGCTCATCGAGCGTCTGGCGCAAGGCATCGGTCGCCAGCACGTACCGCGCCTCTACCGGAGCGAATTCGGCCAGCGACGCCGGAGGCTCGGAAACCGTACGCGCCGGAGACTCTCGCGGAGTGCCTTCATGGGTGAGCCAGAATGTAGTCGCCGAGGAAAGCGCGACGAGCAGCGCGGCCGCGGCAATCGCGACGCCCATTCCCCGGCGCCGGGGCGCCGCATTGCCCGCGCCTTGACGCCGTCTTCCCGCCAGCACTGCCTGACGCACCTCTTTCCATGCACCGTCAGGCGGAGGCACGTCACGCGGCAAAGCCCGGGCGCGAGCGGTGAGTGCGGCAATCCGCTTTACGGCGCTCGCGCACGACAGACAGCTCGCCAGGTGCGCCTCGGCGCGCGCCCGTTCGCGACCCTCCAGTGTGCCATCGGCCAGCTCGTTGAGCGTGGCCTCACTCGGATGCTCCATCATGTCTCCAGTGCCTCCCGCAACAGCCGTCGTGCGCGAAAGAGCTGCGCTTTTGACGTGCCGATTGCGATTCCAGTCGCGCGTCCTATTTCCTCGTGCGAGTAGCCTTCGATCTCGTGGAGGACGAACACCGTTCGTGCCCCTGCCGGCAGCGCTGCAATCGCACGTTCCAGATCGATGTCGCCGTGCGATATCACCGGTGCCGCACCGCCGTCCAGCGGCATTTCTGCTTCATCGCCGACCCGCCGCAACCGCCGAACCTCCGCCCGTCGCGTCGTGAGTGCGAGATTGACCGTAAGTCGGTGCAGCCAGCTCGACAGCGCGCTCTCCCCACGAAATGTGGCCAGTCGTTCCCAGGCACGGACGAATACATCCTGCATGAGTTCCTGCGCCGCGACCGGATCACCCGTCAGGCGCAGAGCCAGACCATGTACACGTCCGCTGTGCGCCCGGTAGAGCGCAGCGAATGCCTGGTCATCGCCTCGCTGCGCGTTGGCGATCTGGTTGTGCGGATCTGCATCGTCCTGGGTCGCCACTCGAATCACCGGCCCATCTCGTGGTCGTTGGTCGGATGTACGACGCCGGCCATGGCTGAGGGGTTTGAAAGCTACGAAATTCCGCTCCGCCGCGTACACGGAAAAGAACACCGCGGACGGTTCCCGGTAGGAACCGCCCGCGGTGCTTCGACGCGATGCTCACGCGAGGCCACCCTCGCGCGTGTAGCGCTACGCTCGAGCCTCGTCGTCGCGCCGGCCCTTGGCGATCGACGCGCCACCCCAAGCAGGTGCATCGCTGGCCGGGAAGGATTCCTCCGACGCTTCGTCGACCA
>DATKDD010000383.1:0-3814 GCA_035512875.1 Gemmatimonadaceae bacterium
GCTTCGGCTCGCCAGTCTCCTGATCAAGCGAGGCAGTCTGCCGCTCCGCGCGCTTTTCCGAACGCGGGCGATGCGCGCGCCGATCGATCGCGAGGAAGACCGACTGCGTATCGAGCGCTGGGTCGGGGATCTCCCGGGCGCCAAGCGGGAGGAAGCACTAGGGAAAATAGAAGCCAGGAAGTAGGAGCGGCTGCGAAGGGTCGCCCGGTTTCACTTCTGTCTATTTTCTTGTCGTCTGCCACAGCACGTGCGTGATCATCCACTTGCCGCCAAACTTGCCAAGTAGCAGGTAGTCGGTGCCCCAGCTCGCGGTGAGCTTGGCGCTCGCGGTCTGGTCCTGCGCCTCGTATACGACGATGTCCTTTGGCGCGGTCGCTGGTGCCACCCGATTGTTTGCTCGTACTTGATTGGCGTACTCGAGGAATTTTGGCCACGGCATCTGCTCGCCGTCGTAGGTGGTGGACCCGCGTGGAATCCAGAACCCATATTTGTACACTTCCGGACGAATACTGCGCTGCAACTTGAGCGTGTCTCCTTCGTAGAAGCCCTCGACGTAGTCGAGTACGGCGCGGCGGACAGCGGCGCTGTCGGAGGAGGACTGCGCTATGGCGGAGCCCGTGGTGAGCGAAAGGACGGTAATTGCGAGAACGGCATGTCGCAGCATGAGCGACTCCGGAAAGGTCAGGAAACTCCTCCCGATGGTCGCTGAGCGGGGTTCGATGGTGAATAGCGATGGCGTCAGGAATTGGTGAGGGATTCGCGAGTGACAGTGTCATTACGCGAAAACAGGGCGCCGTGTCCGGCGCCCTGCCTATCCCCCGACCCCCGACCCCCGACCCCCGACCCTACTCCCGACTCCCTCCACCCACCACCGCCTGCCGCTCCCATACGTAGCGGTGCAGAAAATCCCCGATCTGCTCCCAGGTATCGATCCACCGGCTGTGGAGGAGCGATTCGTGCGGCTCGTCGGGGACGACGATCAACTCGTAAGGCACCTCGTGCGCGCGGAGGAGCTGCACGAGCCCGACAGTCTGCGCGAAATCCACGTTGCGGTCGTCATCCCCGTGCACCAGGAACACCGGCGATTTCCACGTACTCATCGCCGACACGGCTGACGAGCGGTAGGACATCGCAGCCGTGTCGAGGACGTTGTCGTATAGATGCACTCCCGCGAGATCGGCACCGGCGACGAACAGGTCGGAGTTGCGCGCCAGCGCCTGCGCAGTAAGCAGCCCGCCGTACGACAATCCCCAGATCCCGATCCGCGATGGATCCACATCGGCGCGCTCCTGTAGATAACGGCCGGCGGCCAACACATCGCGATATTCGGCGTTCCCCTGGCGATTGGTGCTGTCGGCGCGCTGGAACGAGCGTCCATAACCGATGCCACGGCGGAAATTCACCGACAGGACCACGTAACCCTGGCTAGCCAGCCACTGGTTGTAGGCGTACGACCAGTGGTAGAACTGCATGTAGTGATAACCAGGGAGCATCTGCCGCGACGGCCCGCCGTGGACGAATACCATGGCGGGACGCCGTTCCCCGGGCCTCAGGTCCTTTGGCAGAAAGAGCTGATTGCTCGTCACCATTCCGTCTGCCGCGGTAATCTTCACTATTTGTGGCGTCACGTGGGCCGCCACCGGAAAGTCCGCGCCGAGCGTGGGGTAGATGACCCGCGGCGATCCGCCGGTCGCGGCGACCAGCGCAACCGAAGCCGGTTGCGCCACATCGAACGAGAGCACCGCCAGCCGGCTGCCTGACGAGAGAGGCCGTGGGTGCGTCTCGATCCCGCTCCCGGCGGAGATGCGTGCCGGGGTGCCGCCGGCTACGGAAACGCTCCAGACATGGCGCCGCTCGATGTCGGTCGCGTTGGTGGAATAAAAGAGCGTCTTGCCGTCAGGCGAAAGCCTGGCCGAGTTGGCACCTTCGATCAGCCCATCCGTGGTGGTGAGCATTACCGGCACCGCCTGCGGCCTGGAGATGCGGAGCGAGTAATACCGGTCCCATTCGTCCGTTTGGGGCGAGAGGGGAAAGACGAGGTGGTCGTCAGCCCACATCATGCGCGAGATAGCGGCGAAAGTGCGATCTCCTTTGTCGTTATGCCAGAGCATCGCCGCCGGGCAACCGCCGGTCTTCCGGTCGCCCGCCACAGGGCAATTCGTCACGTCGGCCGTGTAGATCGCCAGCGTCGCGCCGCCGTCGAGCGTCGCGCTGTACATCCCCGGCATGCGAACGCCGCGGGCACTCGAGTCCTGCTGCTGTACGTTCTGCCCAAAGCCGCCGAATCCGCCTCCGCCGCAACCGCCGCCGCCGCCACCGACTGCCGGACCCGGTGGATTCCCGATCCCTCCGGCCCCCCGCTGAGTCTGCCTCCCGAACGGCACGCCGGGCCGCCTGACGAAGGCAATGCGCTTGCCGTCGGGCGACCATGTGGGGCTTGCATCGCAATCGACGCTCGGCGACAGATAGTCGATGGTGCGCGTCTGCACATCGTATATGCCGATGAACGAATGGTTCTGGCGATTGCTCACGAAGGCGATCTTGGCACCGTCGGGGGACCACTGGGGACTGCTCTGTGATCCCCAGGCGGTGATGAACGCTTTGGTGCCGCTATCCACCGCCGTGGTCGCACCTGGCAGCACTCGCGCCCGGTGAATCTGACCATCCTTCACGAAGAGCACCCATCTCCCGTCAGGCGAAAGCTCCGGCGAGCCTCCTTCCGCGACACGCCAGGCTTCGCCGCCGCCGCTGGTGCGCACGGCCCAAATGGCACGTTCGGACCCCGCCGGATCGTGCATTGGATTGGCGACCCATCCACTGCGATTGGGCGCGTGCCCACGCACGAACACGGCGATCGATCCGTCGTCGGAGAGCGAGACGTTGCCGACGTCGATTCCATTGTCATTCAGGAAACTCGTCAGGCGGACGGGGGTGAAGCTGGGAGCGGCGGCCGTGTACACGTTACGCATGCCGCGATCGTACGTTGCCCAGGCCACCCGGTCGGCCTTGCGCGCCGTCGCGAGCTCCAGGGGAGAGGAAGGTGACATGAACTGTGCGATCGTCGGCTTGTCCTGGGCAACGATCGGGGCGGCGAGCGTCACTGAGAGCGCCGCCACGAGAATTCGGCTTGCGCGCGGGGAGATGAGCATTCGGACCTCGGGGGTGATGGAGCAGGGACGCAAGGTGGAGCGGCGCGCCGCGATGCACCTAGTACGTGCGCGGCGGGGGAAACGTGGTGACTAAAACCAACTGGAAGAGGCGAGGCGACACCAGCCCCGGGATCTCAGCCTCGGCTGCGTTCGAGTAGCAGCATCATGAGGATGCAGAGAACGGCCAGCCGCTCGTCTTCCGGGTCGCCGCTCCCCGTGCGTTCGATGTCGTACTTCCCCTCCCACATCGCCGGTCGCTTCAAGACCCGCAGAAGCGACGCGCCCCCCGCGGTGTAGCTGACCCGATACGCTGGATGAAAAACGTATCCGCTCAGCATGCCGATCACCGGGAGGTTTCCGAAGATGCCATCTGCGACCTTTGCCCAGGGATTCTCCTCCCGGATCTCCAGCAGCAGCCGTCCAGCACGGTAGATCTCGTAGTGGGCACGCCAGATAGAGCGCAAACCGCGCCGGTGCAGCACACCAACCGGCGCACCTGACGCGTCCTCCACGTGGTACTGCGCCGAGATGTCGATCACCCGGTCCGCCGCGATCCGATAGATCGGGTGCTTCTGCTCGACGTCCGAAAAAATCGTGACGGCTTCCTTGAGCTTGAACAGCTTCTGCCGTACGTAGCCGATCAGGTGGCCGCGAGCATCGGTGAG
>DATKDD010000384.1:0-4973 GCA_035512875.1 Gemmatimonadaceae bacterium
ACCGAACATGAGGTATACGCCGTAGCTCAGTGCGATGAGCAGCGCCACGACGGAGGCGGACAGCGCGAGCGTGCCGAGCGCCGCGCCGAGCGCGCCCGCTCGACGCGCCGCGCGAATCCACAGGATCAACAGGGCCAGCAGACCAACCAGAGGCACGAGCCAGACGACTGGCCAGGCGCCAAGCGCGGCGCCCGCCGAGATTGCGCTCCAGAACGCACCGGTCAGCGCGAACGCGACAAGCATGTGAAGGAGCAGGGCAGTCACGGCAGCCGCCACGCGGAGCGCGTTCATCGGTCCAGGGCCTCCTGTTTGACTTCGGTTTCGGCGGTGCTCGAGGCGGGGTCATGCAATGCGCTGATCACCGATGATGGTGCTGATCCTGAGTCACGATGTGTTCAATGAACGCTCCGGAACGGTGATCGCAGTCGCGTTGACGAGTCAACCGCAGCGCGCCGGATTTCCGTTGACGCTCGCGTTGCAGGATGCTGCGCTACCGAAGCCTTCCTGGGTGAAGATCAGCCAGATCCGCACCTTGGCCGTCGAGCGAATCGGGCGCCGCCTGGGACGTGCGACACCGGAGGAGCTCGCCCGCGTGATCGACGGTCTCAACGAAATCATTGGCGGTTGACACGTCTGCACCGTTCACAGCAGTCGCAGTCCGACGTCGAGACTGCCGGCGTAAAAGTCTGCCTCGCGCTGCAGCTCCAGCATCAACTGCGCGCCACTCCCGCCGCCCGTGTAGCTGCGATCATTCGATTCTGGAATGCTCGCAGCACCAGGCGAAAGCAACTCGGCCTCACTTCAGACAGGGTCCTCCATGCGGCACCGTCGCCACGACTTCAGGTGGCGCGCTGGTTACGAAGTTGGGGCGGAAATTGTTCGCGGAGTTTACATGCCACTGAATGTATTCAGTGGCGGTCGCGGCGGGCAGGCATCCGATGCCTACATTGAGGTACGCGGTGGCAAGGCTCGATTCCAGCCAGTACTGCAGCCCGTAACTGCCCAGATTGGCAAGGTCGTAGCTGGGATCGCAGCCCGGCGGATCCGTGGGCAGCGGCCAATAGGGGCAGCCGGTTGTGTGCCCCATCGCGCCCGGATTCGCGTGCCGGATCTCGTGACCATAGAAGTTCAGCGAGCTGGTAATACCGGGCCACGCGCGTTTGAAGTCGCGGTTGAACGCGTTCTGCCGTGAATACGCGATGAAGACTTTCCCATCGATGACATCGCAGCAGTAGAGAAGCCCGGGCGTGGTCTTGAGGTTGATGCCGTCTACGCTCGCCGCCATCCACGCATACAGCGACTGTGTGGTCCACGGGAGCTTCCCCTCCGTGCCCACGCTCAGATAATACGCGGTCCGCAGTACTTGCAGCGCGATGAGCTCATCCGTGAGCATCTCGGTCGGCATCGTGGCGTATGGCTCAGTACATTCGATCGGCGTGGTGACCAACTGGCCATCCACGCGAATCTCGAAATCCTGTCGAATCTGAGTGTACGCAGGATCATTCGCCGGACACCGCTCGAGGAATACGTTCGGGTCCGTGATCCCCGTTGCGATGAACGGCATACTGAACGTGAACGTAGCGGTGACATTGTGCGCCTGATCCATCGTGACCTGACACGTGCCGGCTCCCGTGCAGGCACCACTCCAGCCGGTGAACGCGGAGCTGCTGATCGGCTGCGCCGTGAGCGTGACCGCCGTGCCGCTGGTGAAGGACGCGGTGCAGACGGAGCCGCAGTCGATGCCCGCCGGCGTGGAGGTCACCGTGCCGACTCCCGTTCCGGTTGTCATCACGCTCAGCGTGAATTGCGGGAGTGTGAACGTCGCGGTGACGCTCCGGGCCTGGTTCATCAAAACCTGGCACGTGCCTGTCCCGGCGCACGCACCAATCCAGCCGGTGAACAGTGAGCCGCTTGCGGGCTGTGCCGTCAATGTCACCACCGTGCCGCTGTTGAATGATGCGCTGCACGCCGAACCGCATGTGATCCCCGCGGGCGTCGACGTGACTGTACCACTCCCGTTGCCGTCCCTCGTAACTGTAAGCGTGAACTGCTGAATGGTGAACGTTGCGGTTACGCTCCGCACCTGGTCCATCGTAACCTGGCACGTCCCTGTCCCAGTACACGCACCACTCCAGCCGGTGAACAGTGAGCCGCTTTCGGGCTGCGCCGTCAGTGTCACCACCGTGCCGCTGTTGAATGATGCGCTGCACGTCGAACCGCATGTGATTCCGGCGGGTGTCGACGTGACTGTACCACTCCCGTTGACGTCCCTGGCCACTGTCAGCGTGAACTGCTGAATCGGATCAGGCTCCGCTGGAGTCGAGGTGTCGCAAGCAGCAAGAGCGAGCAGCGCGACCATGCTCGCAACCAGCGACCGCTGAGTCGCGCCGCATGATGTGGAATGTCCAGAGAACCCGAACCCCGTGAGATGCTTCATAACTGCTCCTGCGGTGCGAGACGCCGGCGTGCTGGCGCACGCCGATGGCCGGGACTTGGAACCGGGACCGGTGCTAGTACTCCCCGGTGAAGCGCTGAGGCCAGGACTCCGGAGGTACTTACTGCGTTGCGGTCGGAAGGACCACATAATAGACGGAGCCCTATTCACTCCGCCAGAGCACGCCACGGAGATCGAGCTGGGGTGCGTCGAGTCACCCGACGGGTGGCTCCGTCATGCTGACGAAACGACGTTCGGCAGAATGTGTTCTACTGGCGTGAGTCTTTCATGATCTCAGGGTTGGGACGAACGAATGACAGAATCGGACGCGAGGTCGAGATGGAGAATCGGTTTGCTGCAGGTCGAGAACGTACCGGGATCATCGCACTGGCGATCATTGCACTGCCGCCGGGGGAATCGCGATTCGCGCGGCAAACGCACCGGACGTTGCGGCCGAAGTCGGCATGACGAATTCACTGAAGTACACGCCTGCACGGTGCGTATCGGAGTCGATCAGACGGTACGCTGGCGGAACCCATCGGAAGTGCCGCACACGGTGACGGCGAACCCGGCTTTCGCGCAACGACCGTCGAGCGTGAAGCTGCCGGCCGGTGCGAAGCCGTTCAACTCGGGTGACATGAAACCCGGTGCGACGTACAGTCACGAGTTCACGGTTGCGGGATCGTACACGTACTTCTGTATACCGCACGAAACGGGCGGCATGATCGGTCGAGTGATCGTGACAGAGTAAGCCGCTAGGACGCTCACGTTGATGTATTTCTTCGGATTCGCTTTCAGGTCGCGCATCAGCGCTTCCATGCTGGCGAGCAGTGATTCCGTGCGCTCGTAGAGTGCGGGATCCCGCAACAGCTTGCCGGCGCTGCCCTCGCCTCGCTCGAGCGATCCTGCGAGCGCGCTGAAAGACGACATGGTGGCGTCGAGCCGTGTGCTGGCGCTGGCAAGGCTTGCGGTCGAGACCGCGATCTGCGCGCGGAGGTCGGCATAGGAATCAGGGCGCGTCGCGAGCTCGACATTGCTCGTGATGGCTTCCACGTTCCGTGAGATGGCGACGGCATTGTGCGACAATAGCGTAACACTCTCCTGTTGTGCGACAATCAACTGTCGCATCTCGGCACCGAGTTGCGCCATATTGCGAGAGGCCGTGCCCGCGGCGTCGAGCGCAGCATGCAGCAGCATCAACGTAGTATCGCCAAGGAATCGCTGCGCGTTTTCACTGAGCTCCGCGACCTGTGTCGTCATGGATGCCGGCAGCACACCCGTGAGTGTATCGCCATCGAAGAGGGGGATAGGAATTTCAAACGCCATTTTTGGTGCCTCGGCCATAGGTGCGGCTGCCGGCGGTGGGGAGTCAATGGTTTCGCGAAGGGTTTCGCGAAGGCGCCGAACCTGTGTTCGGGCGGCGGCTGGGCGCAAGGCGATTGCGCGGTGAGTGCTGGAGCCAGGCCGGCGGCGGCTGTGGCGGGGAACTCGGAGTGGGATCCGCGGACCTGAGGGACAGCGCCGGGTCGGTGCGCGCGGCTGCGCCTCAGGCGCCAGCGCTCTGATCGAGGTCGAAGTCCGGTACGGGCTCCGGGTCGGTCAGGTCGTGTGCGGGCGTCTGGTCGAGGTGGAAGCCGAGGTCGTGCTGAGGCGGTGCGCGGGCGGGAGAGAGGGGCGGCGGGGTGGTGGGCAGGCCGAGGTGGGTGAGGATGGCGTCGACGGGCTCGGCGGCGGTGATGAAGGCGAGGATGCGCATGTCGCCTCCGCAGTCGGGGCAGGTGAGGGGGAAGACCTCGGTAGCTGCGGGCGAGGAGGCGTGCCCAGCGGGAGCGGGCGGCGGCGCGCTGCGGGGAGTCCGGCAGGTCGGCGACGTAGGCCTCGGCCGTGCTGGTCTGGGAAGGCAGGTCGTAGCCCGGGCGGCTGATAGCCGTGCCGCCCGGCGCCTCGCCGTCGTCGCAGCCGAGATTGATGACCCGTTCGCGCAGCCGTGCGTTGGGTGCGAGGACGCCGTGGTAGCGGTGGCGGTGAACGCGGGGCGGCGGGATCAGGCGGCTCAGCGCGGCGAGAAACTCGAGGGGCGAGAGGGCGAGGATAGTGCGGCCGTCGCGGATGGGTCGCGGCGAGGCGGTGGCGCTGCGTTGCTCGCCCGCCTCGGCGTAGCGCTCGATGCGCAGGCGTTCGAGGGCGAAAGGCGGCCGGGCGCAGTACCTCAGCAGCCGTTCCCGGCCGGCGGAGTCGGAGCCGTGGATGCGGACGGAGGCGTCCAGGCTGAAGCCGCCACTGGCCTGCCAGGTGAGCATGTCCTCTACGGTGTGCTCGTCGAGGAGTCCGCGGCGCTGGAAGAGGCGGAGCACGCGCTGCAGCAGCGTGCGCTCGAGGCGAAGGACGTCGTCGGCAAAGAGGTGGGTCGCCTCGTGGAAGATGACGCTGGCGTCGTCGCCCTCGGAGAAGACGCCGTCCAGGACGACGACATGGAAGTGGAAGTGGGCGTTGAGGGCGGAGCCGAAGCGGTGGAGGAAGGAGACGGCGCCGAGCCGGG
>DATKDD010000385.1:0-8948 GCA_035512875.1 Gemmatimonadaceae bacterium
CGGGCAGGCGATACTCCTGCCTCGGTAGCCGAGCGGCTCTACGCCCGCGCCCGCGCGATGGACAGAGCACGCGCAACTCTCCCTGCCCGCATCGCCGAGTTGCAGGCGCGAACGGAGAGGGAGCCTGTGGTGCAGCGCCACGGCTCCACGGCCGGCGCGGAGCCGGAGGAGCCGCGGCAACCATACAAGCGCTACACCTCTCGCGGTGGATTGGAAATCCGGGTTGGCAAGAGCGCCGCCGACAATGATGCGCTCACCTTCCATGCGTCCTCGCCTGACGACGTGTGGCTGCACGCTCGCGGGGCGTCGGGCTCGCACGTGGTGCTGAGATGGACTCAGGAGGGCGCGCCGCCGGCGGCTGATCTCGAGGAGGCGGCACTGCTCGCGGCGTGGCACAGCAGGGCGCGCGGCTCCGCGGTGGTCCCGGTGGACTGGACCCGCCGGCGGTACGTTCGAAAGGCGCGCCGATCGGCGCCCGGGTCCGTGGTAGTCAGCCGCGCCGAGACTGTGTTTGCACGCCCAACCGCGGCGGCGGTTCGCGCGATACGGGACCGAGGTTAGGCGCGTGCGGGGTCGTCGATCGCCTCGCGCAACGAGCGGATGAGCGTTGCCGTGGCGTGGACGCTCTTTCCGGCGGCGCGCACCACCGCGCTCCCGACCACCACTCCATCGGCGAGCGCCGCCACCTCGCGAGCCTGGGCCGGCGTGGAAATGCCGAAGCCGACACAGATCGGCAGCCGCGCAGCCTCCCGCAGCCGCTCGATCGTGCGCGGCAGGTCGGCCGGGAGACTCTCACGGGCTCCGGTTACACCCAACCGGCTGATGAGATAGACGAATCCACCGCCATGCCGGGAGATCTCGGCCATGCGCGACGTGGGAGTAGTGGGCGCCACCAGCCTTACGAACGCAAGCGGGCCGGCGGCGAATCTCGCTTCCAGCGGCGGATCGGCACCGACGGGCAGATCGGTTATCAACAGTCCGTGTGCTCCCGCCGCAGCGGCGCGCTCGAGCGCGTCAGGCCCCGCCGACAGCACGGGGTTCAGGTAGGTGAACAGCACTACCGGGATCGTCAGGCGCGCTTGTGAGATCATCGCCAGCGTTCGATCGAAAGTGATCCCGTGCTCGAGCGCCACGCGCGAGCTCTCCTGAATCGCCGGTCCATCGGCCATTGGGTCGGAGAACGGAACGCCAACCTCGAGAACGTCGGCACCGCTTTCTTCGGTCGCCTGCATCAACTCGATGCTGCGCACCGGATCGGGGTGGCCGGCGGTGATGTATATGACCAGCGCGCGGCGGCGCTCAGCGGAAAGAGCGGCGAACCTGCTCGCCAGCAGGTCAGACGAAGTAGTCGCCGACACGAATGCCGTAGCGGTTAGGATCGGCGAGCTTGATGATGGTACGGGTGTATTCTCCGGATGCATCACGCTGAGTGAGTTCCACCAGGTGCCCGGGAAAAAGCAGGTTGCCCGTCGAATCGCTGATGATGCGCACGGTGGGACGCGAGATCGCCTCGGGCTGGGGGTTTGCCGCGTGCACGAGCGCCAACTCGAAGGTGTCGAGAATGACGAGCGTTCCGACGGGAAAGTGCCCGACCATGCTGACGAACGCCTTGACGATCACCGGATCCATTCCGCGACGCGGATTGTTGCTCATCTCGGCGAGGGCATCGGCGGGCGAGTACGGATCCTGTTGATACGCGCGGCGGGAGGTTGCCGCGTCGAAGCCGTCCGACACGGCGACGATGCGGCTGAATATGCTCATCGTCCTGGGCCGCACCGGCTTGGGATACCCGGTAAGGTCGGGCTTCATGTGATGTTCGTAGGCAACGATCATCGCGCGATACGGAATGTCGCTGTGTCCTCGCATCCCGAGCAGCGTGAGTACCCCCATCCAGGGGTGCTTCTGGATGATGAGCCACTCCTCTTCGTTCAGTGACGACGGCTTGGTGAGAACCTCCAGCGGGATACGCGACTTGCCGATGTCGTGCATCAGCGCAGCGACGCCCAGATCGTAGAGCTGACGCCGGTTGAAGCCGAGCTTCCGACCCAGCGCGACCGAAAAGATGCAGACGTTGACGCTGTGGACGAACGTGTATTCGTCGTAGTCGCGCAGCGTCGTCAGGCCGAGCAGCGACGTCTCTTCGTTGAGGATCTGATCGACGATCCCCTGCACCACCCGCTTGATCTTCTTCAGATTGGGACTTTGTCCCATCCGTACGGATGATATCACGTCCTTGGTTGCCGAGACGGATTGCGCGTACACGCGTTTGGCGGCTTCCTTCGACTGCTCGCGGTCGTCCTCGACCTCGGCGGGCGGGCCCACGAAGAAGCAGGTGACCCCGGCGCCGGCCAATCGCGCCATCAGCGGGGCCGACTGGTCGTCGGCCGCTGCGCCGGGCGCGGATTGGAGGTGCGACAGAAAAACCGTCCAGTCGCGGGTCGTTGCCTCGCCCGTCAGGCGAAACAACCCGATCCCTGCCTCGCGGAAGATCCCGAGAATGCGGCTGAAGCTTGCGTAATTCTCGAGGTCGAGCCTCAGCCGCGTGGAATTGAGAAAGATGAACTCGCGCGACGCCCGCACCTCCAGCTCGTGCTCGCGCTTCTGGAACTGCTCGCCTATCTGCTGGAGATCGAACAGGGACTTCTGCACGACGGTGTTTTCCGGCGGGTACAGCTTGAGCGCGCGCAGCGCGCTGTAGAGGGCGGAAAGAAAGTCGCGCCCCCGTTGCCGGACGAAGGCGTCCCCGCCCCGCTCGGCCACGCCAGGCGCCGCTTGCATCCGCGGTCGCGCAGTCGCCTGCGTCACGATCTTCCTCCACGAACCGCTTTCTGCACCGCGTTGCGGACGATCATTTCCTTGTCCGCCGATGCCTTGCGCAGCGCTTCGAGGGCCGGCGGAGAGCCGATCTTCCCTAACGCCATCGCCGCGCAGGCGCGGGTTTCCGGATCTTCGCGACGACCAAACAGGCCTCGGCCGTTGAGGGCCGCATCGAGATGGGAAATGGCGCCATCGCCAGCCAGCGCACCGTACGCCTCGAAGTACGCCATCTTCTCGGTGAGATCGGCCCCACGCATGTCGTTGCCGCGGATCTGCGCCTCGAGTTGGGGAAGCGCGGCGCGATGCCCGCGCGCTCCGAGGACTCGCACCGAGACGATGCGCACTTCGCGGTCGGGGTCCTCCACGCCGCGCTCCAACTGCTGGAGCGCGCCCGGTGATGCGATCTCCGCGAGCGCCGCCGCCGCCGCGAGCCGGACCGCGGCGTCGTCCACGCCCAGCAACCGCCCGAGAGCCGGTGCGGCGCCCGGCGACCGCAGCTCGCCCGCACGGCGCGCAGCTTCGATCGCTATTTCGCGGTCAGGAAGCCCAATCAGCCTAACCAGCTCGGTTACGTTGGTCGCTGCCAGGCGTGTACCTGCCCTCTCCAGCGATGCGCGGAGTGGGCCACTCGGAAGGTGCACCGTCCAGCGCAGCACCGTTTCCATAGCCGTGCCGCCCAGCACCTCGAACAGGGCATCGAGCTCCGCGGTGTCGGGCGGTGTCGTGGCATCGGCGATCGTTTGCAGCAGCTGCCCGAGCACCTCCGCTGTTCCCAGCCGTTCGGGAACCTGGAGCAGCGCATCCCGCTGCCGGTCATCGAGCTCGACCGCGCGCTCGCAGGCATGGCGCGACTCCCTGACGAGATACGCCACCGCCCGGTAATCGCCCGCGGCCAGAAAGTGCAGCATCAGGTGCGGGAGAATCTCCACTATCTCGGCGCGCACGTCCTCGGCCGACTGGCGCTCGAAGAGATCGAACAGCACACTGAGCACGTTGCGCGGCAGATTCTCCTCGTACTCGGCTTGCAACGCGCTACGGACGAACTGGAGCTCGTTCTCATCCAGGAAGTAGACGGTCGAGTCGAACTCCTTCATGCTGACGATCCCCGGGGTCGGCGCCGTCTCCTCGTCCGCAGCTTGGGAGCCCTGCATGTCCACCTGCCGCTCCACACCGTAACTCGCGCCCGTCTCGATCTCGCCTATGCCTTCCGGCACGAATTCGACGAACTGATAGCGGAGGTTGATGAAGTCCTGTTCCCAGAGCAGCGTCACCAGATCGTCCTCGTCCGGCGCCGCGCGTTTCACGCGCTGGAGAAGCCCGAGCAGTCGGTCAAGCTCATCGACCTCGAATCCGCGCATGAAGGTCAACTCGCGCAGTCCGTCCTGGTACAGCAGCCAGGCCAGGCTCTCCGACTTCGAAGGCTCGCTGGCGACCACCACGCCTTCCCACTTGAGCTCGGATTCCGTGATCGCGAGCGTGAGTTGCTCAGTCTCCGCCCACAGTGCGACGAAGTTGGCGCGTAGCTGCTCTATCGCTCGCTGGTAGACGGGATTGTTCGGCAGGTAAAGCTGGTGCGCGCGTACTGCCTTCCCGAGCGCTTGAAGCCACCCCTCGACAATGGCCGGGGAGAACGGCGGCTCGCGCCCTTCCTGATCGGTAGTAGGAGAATTCTGCAGAGTACTGGTCATCTGTTCCGCGCCAGAAGCTCACTCACCTGGGCCACATCCTTGTCACCGCGGCCACTCAAGCAGACGAGTAAAGGGGCCTCTGCGTCCCAACGCCCGGAGTTCTCCAGGATCCACGAGATAGCGTGCGCGCTCTCGAGCGCGGGGACGATGCCCTCGAGCCTGCCGAGTTCCACGAATGCAGCGATTGCATCGGCATCGCTCACCGCCACGTAAGTGGCGCGTCCGGAGTCGCGGAGAAAGGCGTGCTCGGGGCCTACGCCCGGGTAGTCCAGCCCCGCGGACACGGAGTGTGCGGGCTGCACCTGACCGGCGTCATCCTGAAGCAGGTAGCTCAGCGAGCCGTGCAGCACACCCGGACGGCCCCGGGTCAGCGATGCCGAATGCTGGCCCGAATCGAGGCCGCGTCCTGCCGCCTCCACGCCAATCAGTTCGACATCTGCGTCGTCGCGGAAGGCGTGGAAGATCCCGATCGCGTTCGATCCGCCACCGACGCAGGCGATCACGCTGGCCGGGAGCCGGCCGGTCCGCTCGAGCATCTGCTCGCGCGCCTCAGTCCCGATCACGGACTGGAAGGTGCGAACCATCTCCGGATACGGTGCGGGCCCCACGACGGAGCCTATGATGTAGTGGCTGTCTTCCACGTTGGTGACCCAGTCGCGGATCGCTTCGGTGGTGGCATCCTTGAGCGTGCGTGTTCCCGAAGTCACCGGTACGACCTCCGCGCCGAGCAGCCGCATGCGGAATACATTGAGCGCCTGCCGGCGCATGTCCTCCTCCCCCATGTAGATCACGCAACGCAGACCGAACCTTGCACAAATCGTCGCGGTCGCGACCCCGTGCTGCCCTGCCCCGGTTTCGGCGATGATGCGCGTCTTCTTCATTCGGCGCGCGAGCACCGCCTGGCCGACGGTGTTGTTGATCTTGTGCGCGCCGGTATGCGCTAGGTCCTCCCGCTTCAGGTAGACCGGAGACGCTACCCGCTCCGACAGCCGCGGCGCGTGCGAGAGCGGCGTCGGCCGGCCGACATAGTGCCGCAGCAATTCCTCGATCTCGTGCAGGAAAGCCGAATCGCCGAGCGCGCTTCGAAAGGCGCCATCGAGCTCGTCGAGCGCGGGGATCAGCGTCTCCGGCACGTAACGTCCGCCGTAGGAGCCAAAGCGATCGGTCTGATGCTGCATGTCCGTGGAGCTCATGGAGCGATTGGCGAGCGCGCGGCCAGCACGAACGCCGCCATGCGCGAGTGATCCTTTTCGCCGACGCGCGTTTCCACCCCCGAAGATACGTCGACGACGTCGGGCCGTATCGCTCGAATCCCGGCTTCGACGTTCTCAGGCGTCAGTCCGCCGGCCAGTATGATCGGCCGACCATTCCCCAATGCTCTGATACCGTCTCGAACGGCGAGCCAGTCGAACGTCGTGCCACTCCCGCCAAGCGCGCCCGAAACGCGGCTATCGAGCACCACGCCATCGGCGGCGGCGAACAGCTCGGCGTGTCCGGGGGGCAGCTCTCCACCCGCGATTCGGGCGACGCCCCAGACCACGGCGCCCGTAAGGCGCCGCACATCGTCGATGACTTCAGCTGATGGATCTCCGTGCATCTGAATCACCTTCAGGCCGGCTTGCTCGGCAGCCCGGGCGATCTCGTCAGGCGCCTGCGATCCGAATACGCCGACGCTCGCGAGGCTGGTGCCCTGCGACGGAGCCAGCACCCCGCGCGCCTGCTGCGCATCGAGCTGTCGGGGACCGCCGGCGAAAATGACGCCGAGATAGGAGGCGCCTAACTGAACGGCCTTCTCGGCATCGCGTGCGCGGGTGAGCCCGCAGAACTTAATCGCGACGGGCACGGCCAACGCGCGCGACGGACGCCAGCTCGGCCGCCAGGGCGGCCGGGTCGGGCGAGGCGGAAAGAGCGCTCCCTACCAGCAGTGCATCAGCACCCATGTGCGCGAATGCCGTAGCATCGGCTACGGTGGCTATGCCACTCTCGGCAACCGCAATCCGATCGCTGGGAATGAGTGGAAGTAGCCGCGCCGACACGCTGCGATCCATGGCCAGCGTCTCGAGATCCCGGCTGTTGACGCCAATGACCGATCCCGGCAGCGCTAGCGCACGATCCAACTCATCGTCGGATCGCACTTCCACGAGCGTCTCGATGCCGTAGGAGTGCGCGGAGGCGGCCAGATGGGCAAGCTCAGTGGGCGCCAAGGCACGGGCGATGAGCAGCACCGCGGAAGCTCCCGCCGCTCTCGCTTCCGCGATCTGGAGCGGATCGACGATGAAGTCCTTTCGAAGGATCGGCAACCGGGTGCTGCGCCTGGCCTCTGCCACATCGGCCACTGCGCCTCCGAAATGCCGCTCCTCGGTTAGTACGGAAATGGCCGCAGCGCCACCGTCTTCGTAGGCTCGAGCCTGCATCGAGATCGTGATCCGCGAATTGATCTCCCCTTTGGACGGAGATCGTCGCTTGATCTCCGCAATGAGGGCAAGGCTATCACGGCGCAGCGCCGCGGCGAACGGAGGGTGGGGCGGCGCGGCCATGGCGCTCGTCCGAAGCTCTGCCTCGAGCGGCTTCAACGCTTCGACGCGTTCCCTTGCTTCGTCGACGATGCGTCCGAGCAGGCCCGACGGCACTACCCAGCTTTTTGTCGATGCTTGCACTTCGGTTCCTGTTCGGCTATTGTATTCTTCGGCGTCCCTTCGGGCGCAATTTACCCCGTCTCGAGTAGCGAGGACACGGCATGCCACTCACCAAGCGGCAGCGGGAGATACTCACCTATCTCACCGCGTATTCGGAGGAGTGCGGCTATGCGCCGAGCTTCGAGGAGATTGCGCGCAAGTTCAACTATAACTCGCTGGCTACGGTTCACGAGCATCTCAGCAACCTCGAGCGCAAGGGCTACATCAAGCGATCGTACAACGAGAGCCGCGCGATCGAGATTCTGCCCTCCGACGCCAATCCACGGGCGGTGGATTTGCCGCTGCTCGGGCTGGTCGCGGCGGGTCTGCCTATCGAGGCAGCGACGCACAGCGAGTCGGTATCGGTGCCGGATGACTTCGTGCGCCGGGGCGGCTCGCACTACGTCTTGCGTGTGCGTGGCAACTCGATGATCGACGAGCAGATCAGGGATGGCGATTTCGTAGTCGTGCACGAGCGCAGGAGCGCAGACAATGGTGAAATGGTGATTGCGCTCATCGACGGCACGTCCGCCACGGTCAAGAAGTTCTACCGCGAGCGGGATGGTCGCATCCGGCTTCAGCCCGCCAACGACGCGCTGGCACCCATCTACGTGCACGAGAACGACATCACGATTCAGGGAGTGGTCGTCGGCGTACTGCGCCGATATTAGTTCGTCAGGTACGGAGCGCCGTAGCGCGGCGTAGCCGCTCCAGCGCGTGGATGCCGGCGCCGCGGTCCAGCGCCTCGGTCGCCGCCTGCACACCGTCGCCAAAATTCGAGATGCGGCCGGCAACATAAAGGGCGGCGGCGGTGTTGAGCAGCACGGCGGAGCGCGCGCCATCGGTGCGGCGTCCGGCTAGCACGTCCTCGATCGTGCGCGCGTTTTCCTCGGGTGTACCGC
The DNA here is from genome assembly GCA_035512875.1 of Gemmatimonadaceae bacterium. GTDB lineage: Bacteria > Gemmatimonadota > Gemmatimonadetes > Gemmatimonadales > Gemmatimonadaceae > JALZIF01. Next base: position 8,083 of record DATKDD010000385.1, read on the forward strand.
CCGCCAGTTCTGCCGCCGGTGAGCGCGGCAAGCCGAACGCTTCGGGCTCTATCGTCCAGTCGCGCACGGAGCCGCCGCGCACTTCGAGCACCATGGTCGGGCCCATCGGGGAGATCTCGTCCATCCCGGGCTCGCCGTGCACGACGAGCGCATGCACACTGCCTAGCGCCGCCAGCGCCCCCGCGAGCAGCGGGAGGCGCGACGGCTCCGCAACGCCCACCACCTGGCGGCCCGCACCGGCCGGATTGGCAAGCGGTCCCAGCACGTTCATGACGGTGGGTATGCCCAGCTCGCGCCGAATCGGGCCGACGTGCCGCATGGCCGGGTGCATCAGCGGCGCGAACATGAAGACGATTCCCGCCTCGTCGAGGGCGCGCGCCATCTCCTCGACCGAGATTTCGATCCGAACACCTAACGCTTCGAGCACGTCGGCGCTGCCGCAGCTGGTGGTGAACGACCGGTTGCCGTGCTTTGCCACCCGCACTCCGGCGCCGGCCGCCAGCAGCGCCGCCGCGGTCGAAATGTTGAACGTCGGGATCCGGCCGCCGCCGGTGCCGCAGGTGTCGACCAGCGCGTGGGCATCCACCGCCGGCAACGCGACCATCGCGTTGCGCAGCGCGCGGGCTCCGCCCGCCACTTCTTCGGCGGTTTCTCCCTTCACTCGTAAGGCCATCAGTACCGCCGCCACCTGCGCCGCCGTCGCTTCTCCCTGCATCACGACGTCGAACGCCGCCGTCGTCTCGTCGGCGGTGAGCGATTCGTGCGCGGCGAGCCGCCGAATCGCCAGACGAAGCGCCTCAACGGACATGGAACGACGCCAGCAGCCGGTCGGGGAGCGCCGCGTTCTCGGCGATCACCGAGATCAG
>DATKDD010000386.1:0-7303 GCA_035512875.1 Gemmatimonadaceae bacterium
ATCTGCCCGGGCCAAAAGAACTCCGGTTTGACCTCCCGGGGGACGCACAACGACCCACCGTTTTGGGCGACCGTCGTTTGTCACCGATGGACTGTCTTCGATCACTTCGAAGCCGAGTGCCTCCACGAAGAACGCGATCGCTTTGTCGTAGTCTCCGACGACCACAGCTACAAGATCCAGGTGTGCCATTATTCCTGGTCCCCTCGCCACCAGATCTGGTTCCGCAGCACCGCTCTCTTCACTGCCGATTCCCCCTCATTGTGCGACGGTGATCCACCTGCTTCCGCGCTTGCATATAACGATTAACAGGGTGCCGAACCGGCGCAGCGGTCCGGATGGGAAACGCGAGTCTCATCGAAACTGGAAATCGTCTCGAGCGAATCCAGTTCATCCGCCGGTTCCGCGAAGCGGCCGAGGCGCGAAGCGCCGAAGGCGGCACCCGGACGTTATGCGCCGGGCGCGGTACGGTCCGGGCTGACCCTTTTCACAATGTACCGGGCTGATGGTTTACAGTCAGGCCAGTTAACGTGGCTCCCTCCTCAGACCGGAGGGGCCCATGCCCTGGAGGACTGCGACCATCATGGACGATCGCGCGCGCTTCGTTCTCGAGGCCGAGCTCTCTGATCTCCCGTTCGCGGAGCTCTGCAGGCGACATCACATCAGCCGCCCTACGGGCTACAAGTGGATCGAGCGATTTCGCTCCGACGGAATGACCGGTCTGCATGACCGTGCCCACCGCACCCATTCCTGCCCACATGCGACGCCACCCGCTGTCGTCGATCGCATCCTGACCCTGCGGCAGCGCCGGGGCTGGGGCGCTCGCAAGCTCGCTCGCATCGTCGAGGCTGAGTTCGGACATCGACCCGCGCCGGACACCGTGCATCGCATTCTGCAGCGCCACGGCCTGGTCGTGACGCGCAAGCCGAAGCGTCGTCGTACGCATCCCGGGCCGCCCGATACGTCGATGGATCGGCCGAACGCCGTATGGACCGCGGACTTCAAGGGCCAGTTCCGCACGCTGGACGGCGAGCTGTGCTATCCGCTCACGATCCAGGACGGCTTCTCTCGGTTCATTCTCGAGATCCACGGCCACAAACGCATCGCATCCCGGGCGGTGCGGCGCCGATTCACCCGGGTCTTCCGCGAGCACGGCATTCCCGATCGCATCCGCACGGACAACGGGCAGCCCTTCGCCTCCCATGCACTCGGCCGTCTGTGCCAGCTGTCGGTGTGGTGGATCCAGCTCGGCATTCGGCCCGAGCAAATCGAGCCCGGCAAGCCGCAGCAGAACGGCCGCCATGAACGCATGCACCGCACGCTCAAGGCGATGACCGCGCGGCCACCCCGTCGCAACCTGCGCACTCAGCAGCGCTGCTTCGACGACTTCCGTCGCGTGTTCAACAGCGAGCGCCCTCACGAGGCGCTCGACCTCGAAACGCCGGTGTCGCGATACCAGCCCTCAGAGAGACCATTCCCGGAACGCCTGGTCGGCCCCGACTACCCTGATCACTTCGAGGTTCGTCGCGTCAGCCAGATCGGAAGCATGCGCTGGAGAAACCAGTGGGTCTGCGTGAGCCACCTGCTTGGTGGCGAGTATGTCGGTCTCGAAGAAGTTGGCGACGGTGTCTGGGCGACGTTCTATGGACCCGTTCAGCTCGGCTGGCTCGACGAACGCGACTTCCGCATCATGGACGTTCGAGGACAGAGAAGAAGGCGCTGAATGTAAACGATCAACCCGGTACGGTATGTAAACCATCAGCCGCGTGGTTCAAGCTCCTGGTTGGGCTCATCGGCTTGCAGTGGAAGAGTCCGAGTTTCGAAACAGGTCCACGAACTGTGACGGACTCTGGGCCCGCAGGCCCGAGGTTCTTGCGATTTCACCCGCATGATTCAGAATCGTCTTTCGGTCCGCCGTTAGAAAGTCCGGTACTCCGTTCATCTTTGCTTGGAACAGATGTCGAGCATCGTTCTCATCGGGAACGATGCCCCTCAACACGCCGAAGTCAGGGTGCGATACAACGCCATCATCTTGGAGCCAAGTCGCCTTCGATTCGCGGATGATCCGAAGTGTGTTGTACTCCCTTACATGCTGATCTCGATACTGATTCGGTATTTCGTCGATTTCCTCTCGCGCGACCGACGAAGTAACTACGGTAACCCGGCTATCCAGGACCCACTCGGCAATCTGGGCGAGGGCATCGAGCTCACCCGCTGGCAGGTCCCGCCGGGCGAGGCCGCTGATCAGATTTGTGTCCAAATAGACCGGACGTGGTTGCACTGTGGAGCTTCTGGCGGCTAACGTTCAGGCTTCACGACGCGCCGGAGCGCGGCATTCGCCGCGCGTAGGCGTGTGCCGAGCGCCGCTGTCCTATGTTCCAGGTGCTCAACTGCAATTCGCGAGTGCCGAAGCGTGAAGCCGTTGTTAGCCGCCGTCAGTCCGTTCCTCGGCAAACCACCATCAAAGGAGTTTTGCTAAGCCCGGACCGCGATCGAGCGCGCAATGATCCACTGACGGGCTTCTACGCTTCAGGTGCCTGCTGCGCGAACCAGGCGAATATCGATTTCGCGGTCGACGTACGTCCACTCCTCAGTCGAGCGTAGCCGTGTCACCAGCTCCTCGAACGTCCCTGCGTGCGCGGGCGAATACTCAAACCACGTTAGAAAGTCGAACGGCTCACCAAGGTCCCGGCCATGGTGAAGCCGCCGTGCGATCGCCGGCAAGTAGTTCAACCCAGTCTTGATATGGGCGGAGCGTTCCTCAATGATCGCGCGTCGGTCATCCTGCGCAAGATCCCACCATGCCTGAGTCTTCCGAACTGGGATCAAAGCCGCACAAAGCGCCTCAGTGCGATCGAGAGCAGGCTGTCTCGCCGTGAGTTGGGCATGCTCCGCGGCGGTGACATAGCGCTCGTTGCTCGTCACGCCGCGGAGGCACCAGGCAGAGTGCTCAGGCAACGGCGCAACAGGACCATTGAAAACACCGACGCACGCGGCGTCAGGCAGAGGTTCGCCGACCACCGGCGTCAACTGCACAATGTTCCAACGACCGCTCCCGCTACCGACGAAAGAATAAAGCCGATCACTCATCGGGGCGGATTCTCGGAAAGTACAAGAGGTCGCGGCTGGCTGACGAGCCCAGCATTCGGTCAAACTCCACCAAACGCTTTCAAGCGTCGCTTGGAACTACGCAAGGACTGATGGCGGCTAACGTGTTGGTTTGCGCCGCGCGGTCGTGAAGGTGGTGACGCGGCGAACGAAGAACGTACTCGAGTGCGGTATTCCGCGCTTTCTCTTAAGCGACGTCTACGTACGACGAGTACGTGCGAGGCTCGGGCACGTCGATCCCGTCGAGCTTGAGACCTTCCACGTGGAAGGCGATTGCCTCCCGCATGTTGCGCTCGACCTCTGATCGGCTCGCACCCGTCGCCACACAGCCGGGCAGATCCGGAGAGAAGGCGGAGAACCCGGTGCGGGTCTGTTCTATGACGATGAGATAGCGACTCATGGCTTCCTCAGGCGGGCCTGCTTGAGGATACTGTTGAGCGTTCCGGGGGCCAAGTCTTCATTCTCCTTGCCGGCAAGTGTGACGCATCCCGGCTTGTCCCGATGCTTGTACTGTCGATGACTGCCGCGGGTTCGCAGCAGAACCCACCCGTCCTGCTCCAGCAGCTTCCGAACCTCACGAACCTTCATTCGGGTCTCCGGCTGCGTTGCTAGTCATCGAGCGGATTCCGGATTAGCCCCAGCTCCGTACGGCTGACATGCGTGTAGATTTCGGTCGTCCGCGAGCTCGAATGGCCGAGCAGGAGCTGGATGTGACGGAGGCTCACGCCGCGCTCGAGCAGATGCGTCGCGAAGCTGTGGCGCAGCGTGTGGACCGTGGCGTCGCGGCGGATGCCGGAGCGCTCGAGCGCGGCGGCGAAGGCCTTCTGGATCGAGCGCGAGCTGAGGTGTCGGCCGGCGCGCGCGCCGGGGAAGAGCCAGGCGTCCGGGTCCACCAGCCGTGGCAGGTAGCGGTCGAGCTCGTGCACGACGGTGCGTGCGAGCAGGGTGTAGCGATCCTTTCTGCCCTTCGCGGCACGCACGCGGACCATGCCGCGGTCGACGTCCACGTCGCCCACCCGCAGTCGCACCACCTCGCCCACGCGCAGTCCGGCCGAGTACGCGATCATGAGGGCGACGCGATGCTTGGGGAACGTGACGGCGCGCAGCACACGCTCGACGTCCTGGCGCGACAGCACGTTGGGCAGCTTCCTCTCGGCGCGCGGGCGCGGCAGGTCGTCCAGGCCGCCGCGCACGCCGAGGACCTCCCGGTACAGGAACGACAGCGCCGAGATCACACCGCGCTGATAGCCGATCGAGCGGCGGTCGCGATCCGCCTGGCGCAGCACCCAGCGGCGCGCGTGCTCGGGTTGCAGCTCGCGCGGCTCCGCTTCCGTCGCCTCGAGGAAGCGGCGGATGTGACCGAGGTAGACCTTTCTCGTGCGCGGGCTGTAACGGCGCAGGCGCAGACGCTCGGCGGCGGCGCGGAGCAGGGCGGCGCGAGCGTCGTCGTCGTCTTCGAGCGCCGGGCTGGCTGACGAGTCGGCCGACGACGCGGAGGTATCGGCGCGCGCCGGTCTCCGCGCCGGCGGACGATGGGTGACGCTCGCCAGTCCCTCGAGCGACGGGTCCACCCGCACGTCGACGCCCGCGAGTGCCTCCAGCAGCGCGTCCAGCGCCTCGCCGGTGCGCGGGATTGGTCCACAGCCGCGCGCTCGCGTCCCAGCGACGGTCGCGCTGCGCGCGCAGGGTGGCCGCGAGCTGCGCGTCGTAGGGGAAGACGACGGCTATGCGGCGGCCCGCCGGACGCACGTCGACGGCCGCGCGCCGGCTCATCGCCCGCGCGCGTCGATGCCTTCGGATCCGATTCGATCGCGCACGATTCCGCTTCGCTCCGCCATGCGGCCCAGGGTGCCGCGGGATGCGGGGCGGAACCATGGCCGGATGGGACGAGCTTCGCTTCGTGATCTTGTCTTCGGGTTTTCTTCGGGATAAGCTGTCGGCATGGGCTTCATCGAGCTGCGCACCCACTCCGCATTCTCCTTCAACGACGGCAGCGCCTCGCCCGAGCAGCTGGTCGCCGCGGCGGCCGGGATGGGCTATCCGTCGCTGGGGCTGACGGATACGGCGGACATCGGCGGGGTGATCCGCTTCGCGCTGGAGGCGACGAAGCAGGGGATCCGGCCGATCGCGGGGGCGGAGCTGAGCGTCGGCGGCCGGCCGGTCGCGGTGCTCGCGCGGGACGCGACCGGCTTCCGCAACCTGGCCGCCCTCATCACGCGCGCGCGGCTCGGCCACTGGTCCTCTCGAGATGAGGACGATGGAGCGGGATGGGCGGACCCGGAGGGGCTGGGCGATGAAGCGGGCGTTGGGCATTGGGCTTTGGGCGTTGGAAAAAGCGGGAAAGGAAAGAGCGGAAGGCGCGCGCCTTACCAAAGCCCAAAGCCCAAGGCCCAAAGCCCGGGGCGGGGCCTGCCCGAGATCGGCTGGGAGGATCTGTATGCCCACAACGCCGGGCTGCACCTGCTCACCGGTCCGCCGACGGGGGAAATCGCCTACCACCTTCAGCTGGGGAAGGGGGAAAAGGCGGCTCGCCAGCTCGGTGAGCTGCGCGAGGTGTTCGGCGACCGGCTCGCGGTCGAGGTGCAGCTGCACCACGTGTCGGGACGCGAGTCGGCGCTCGCGGCGGAACTGATCGCGCTCGCGGAGGGTGCGCGCGTGCCGTGGGTGGCGACGAACGATCCGCGCTACCTGGACGGCGGCGGCCGGCTGGTGCACGACCTGATGACGGCGCTGCGAGCGAACCTCGACGTCGCGACGGCCGCGTCGTGGGGCGTGCTAGATCCGAACGGCGAGTGGCGGCTCAAGTCGCCGCACGAGATGGCGACGCTCTGGCGCGGGCGCGAGGAAGGCCTCGCGGAGAGCGAGCGCATCGCGTCCGAGTGCGGCTTCGACCTGCACTGGCTGCGACCGCCGATGCCGAAGTTTCCGACGCCCAAAGGAAAAGACGACGACGCGCTGCTGCACGAGCTGGCGTTCGCGGGCGCGCGCACGCGCTGGGGCCAGCTCGACACGCGACAGACGGCGCAGCTCGAGCACGAGCTGGGCGTGATCCGCCGACTCGGCTTCGCCGGCTTCTTCATCGTCATGTGGGACGCGGTGCGCTTCGCGCGCGAGCAGGACATCCTCTGCCAGGGACGCGGCAGCGCGGCGAACTCCGCCGTCGCGTACTGCCTCGGCATCACCGCAGTCGATCCGGTGCGCCACGGCCTGCTCTTCGAGCGGTTCCTGTCCGAGGTGCGCACCGACGGGCTCACCGAAGCGCCCGACATCGACGTCGACTTCGAGATGGATCGGCGCGAGGAGGTGCTCGACTACATGTATCGCCGCTACGGACGGAAGCACGCGGCGATCACCGCGGTGACGCAGACGTACCACGCGTCGACCGCGGTGCAGGACGTGATGCGCGCGCTCGGCTACCCGGCGGAAGTCGCGTTCCGCTTCTCCAAGCGACTGCACCACGCGGAGCCCGCCGAGGGCGCGGACGAGATCGAGCGCGAGCTCGCGCCGAAGTTCGGCGTCGACGTCACCGACCCGCGCGGCCGCACCATGCTTGCGGCGCTGCGCGCGCTCGACGACGTGCCGCGCCTGCGCTCGACGCATCCGGGCGGCTTCGTGCTCTCGTCCGAGCCGCTCGGCGAGTGGATGCCGATCGAGCGCACGACGATGGGCCGCACCATCCTCCAGTTCGACAAGGACGACCTCGACGCCGCGGGCGTGCCGAAGTTCGACTTCCTCGGTCTCGGCGGACTCACCGCCACGCACCTAGCCTTCAAGGCGATCGAAAAGCGCACCGGTCAGAAGCTGGAGCTGTACAAGCTGCCCGTCGACGACGCGAAGACCTACGAGATGATCGGTCGCGGCGACACGGTCGGCACCTTCCAGATCGAGTCGCGCGCGCAGATTCAATCGATCCTGAAGACGAAGCCCGACCGGCTCTACGACATCGTCGTGCAGGTCGCGCTCATCCGGCCGGGGCCGATCCAGGCGCGCTTCGTACATCCGTATACGATGCGACGCCGCGGACTCGAGGAGGTGGTCTACGACGATCCGCGGCTCGAGCCGATCCTGAAGCGGACGTACGGCATTCCGGTGTTCCAGGAGCAGGCGATGTCGATCTCGATGGCGCTGGGCGGCTTCAGCGCCGCGGAAGCGGACGAGCTGCGCCGCGCGATGGGCAACGTGCGCAAGATCTCGAAGC